>NZ_VATX01000003.1:0-142539 GCF_005774635.1 Glutamicibacter sp. V16R2B1 | reverse complement strand
ATGTGAACCTTGATCCTGTCCCGGCTTTCCGGGGCAGGACCAGGTTTTCAGACACACTTTATTGCCTATAGGCCGGCTTTTGGGGCCCAGGCCGGAGGCGGATCATCCTAAGCCGCAGCAAAACGTGAGCTCAAAGGCCTATCTTCGGCGCGGGGATCGCTCCTACGATGGGCATACACCACGAAAAGGGGAGATGATATGAACTCCGTTGAAGTCCTCAAGGACTTGGCCTACCGTCCGCTCGAAGCCGCAAAATCCATTGAAGACCAGCTCACCGCCGAGAACCTGAACTGGCACCCCGGCCACGACAACTCCATCGCGTGGCTTCTGTGGCATTCAGCACGGGAAATCGATGTTCAGCTTTCCCAGCTCAGCGGCAAGGAGCCGGTGTGGACGGCGCAGGGCTACCAAGAGCGCTTCGACCTGTCTCTCGCCGAGGATGACATGGGTTTCGGGCACAGCCCCGAACAGGCGCGCAGCGTCGTCGTCGAGGATCCGCGCCTGTTGATGGAGCACCTCGAAGCCGTGATCAACGCCCAGCTGGACTACCTCAATGTTCTTAGCGACGGTGAGCTGGCGCAGATTGTGGACCGGCGCTGGGAGCCGCCGGTCAGCCGTGGGGCCAGGCTGCTCAGCATTTCATTGGATGCCTTCGCCCACGTTTCCCAGGCGCAATACATCCTGGGGATCCAGCGCTAGGGAACGAAGCGGTGAACAAGCCGCGAAGAGGCAATGAATCCTCGCGCGATGCCGCCCAGGGGACTGGTGGCCCGCCCCCCCGGCCGAGCGCCGATTCACACCCGAATTCTGTTCGGGGAATTGATCAAACCCTCCAATCTGCTGGTAAATGCCGGAAATGCGGGTTCATTAGACGATAGACTGGCGAATCGATGATACGTACAGCGCAAGTTGGGGGTTCTCATACCGTGGGTTTACCTCTTGAGGCTGAGTCCGAATCAGCGGCCGGGGTGTTAGTTTTGAACCACCGGTCGCTTGGCGATCGAGAAAACTGGAGAAACCATGTCTGAAGAAGGATCGACGCGAGTAGGCGGAAATCTGAAAACCAGCATCAAGAATGCCAAGGAGCAGGTAGAGGGGCTCAAGGAGCTGGTCCCACAGCAGCTGTCCGATGAGGCGAAGCTGGCGACCACCCTCCTGAAAGACAAGGGCATCCGCATGGGCGTCGCTGTCGGCCTTGCCGTCGGCGCGCTGGTTGTGCTGTTGCTGTTTGTGATTGCTGTAGTGGTCACCCTGGTCAACGTGTTGGCAATTTGGCTGCCCGGATGGGCTGCCGCGCTGATTGTTGCCGGGTTCTTCCTGCTTGTCGCTTTGATTCTGGGCTTGGTGGGCTACCGCAAGATCAAGAAGGCGCTGCCGCTGACTCCGGACGCTGCGATTCGAGGCATCCGCCACGATATCGGCGTGCTGAAGGAAGGCAGCGAGTTCGACGAGTCGAGCCTGGATGAACCGCGCAAGAAGAAGTCCAAGGACGACGAGCACGACAAGGACGGCAAGGACAAGGAACCGAAGCCTCCGGCACCGAGCGCCGACGAATTGATCCTGCGCACCAAGCGCCGCCGCCGCCAGATCCAGGCGCTGCGTGACAACCTCGAAGAGAGCATGCGCGGCCCAAAAGCTAAGGTCGATCGCGCCCGTCGCATGGCCGACCAGGCGGGGTCGACTGTCTCGGACGCCGCGGCGAAGGCCCGCAGCTTCGTACTGCCCTCCTCCACCACGGGGGTGCAGACCGATCAGGAACGCGCCACCCAGGAGCGGATGGAGAAGGCCAAGCCCTTCGCGCTGATCGGTGCCGGTGCGCTGGCGCTCGTCGGCGTGCTGCGCAAGCTGCTGCGTAAGTCCTAGCCTGCTTCGGATGCCGGCTGCCCCGGGCGGGGCAGCCGGCCCGGTCTGACGACCAAGGTCCACTCCAGTAACTGAATGTTCGCGACCAGACCGGGCGGACACCAGTGGGTTGACGTCGTTGCCGGTCACGAGCTGAGGAGATAGCACGGCCATGGTTTGGACCGCTGTAGCTGCCGCGTTATGTGGCGCTGTATGCCTGGCCTTCGGCGCACACTGGCAATCCGGGGCGGTGCGGACGCAAACCGGCGGGCTGAACCTTTCCTGGGGCAACATTCCGGCACTGCTGGCCAACCGACGCTGGGTATTGGGTACCCTGCTGTTGGGTGCCGGCACCGTGCTGAACGTCTACGCCCTGGCCAGCGCCCCGCTGACCGTTGTCCAGCCCATCGGCGCCATCGCGCTGGTGATCACCGCGGTGGTCAACGCGAAGGAAAACAACCTGAAGATGAACCGGCCCACGGTGCTGGCAATCGTTAGTTGCATGGTCGGTTCGGTGGGCTTCGTGCTGCTGGCCATCAACGTCACCACCCGCAACAGTGACGCCTCCCCGCAGCAGACCCTGCTGATCGAGATGATCCTCTCCATACTGGTGGTCTTCTTCGCCGTCTTCGGTTTCCTGGGACGCCACAAGTTTGGGCCGTTCTTCTACATCGCCGGGGCCGGGGTGCTCTTCGGGTTCGTGGCGGTGCTGGTGCGCACCATCGCCATCGCGCTGATGCACCTGGAAGAGTTCAAGTTCGCGAACCTGCCCTGGCTGGCCCTGGGATTCGTGGTGATCGCCGGGCTGCTGGGCTCCTACTTCGTGCAGAACGCCTATTCCAAGGGCCCGCCGGACTTGGTGATTGCGGGGTTGACTGTGATCGACCCGATCATCGGCATCGCCATCGGCATCTCGATCCTGAACGAACTGCGCCCGGACGTGCCAGGAGTCATCGGCGTGGTGATGGGCATCGCCGGCCTGCTGGCCATTGTCGGGGTGGTGGCCCTGTCAAAGCACCATCCAGATGTGATTGAACAACGCGCCAAGAAGGCTGCCGCCGGGGGAATGGAAAAGCGTGACGACGCCGACAAGTGAACTGATAACTGACCACACGCCTACAAGCAAGGAAGACTGCGTGGCCGAGGAAAAACCGCTGACCATCGTCATTGCCGCCGACACCTACCCGCCGGATGTCAATGGCGCGGCGACGTTCTGCTACCGGCTGGCCACCGCGATGCATTCGCGCGGTCATCGGGTCCATGTGCTGGCCAGCCGGGGCAACAAGGGAAAAACCTACACCGAGGTGCGTCCCGAGGCGATCGTGCACCGGCTCGAATCCCACGCCGTGCCCACCCACGACTACTTCCGCATCACCTACCCGTGGGAGGTCAACAAGCAGATCCAGCGGCTGCTGCGGGAGATCGGGCCCGATGCGATTCATGCCCAAAGCCACTACATGATCGGCCGGGCTGCGCTGTCCTACGGGCGCAGCAGGAATATCCGCACCGTGGCGACCAATCACCTGATGCCGGAGAACCTGAACCCGTTCCTGCCCTTCCCGCAGTGGTTCAACAACCTGTACTTCCGCTACTCCTGGTGGGACATGGGCAGGGTCTTCAACCGCGCCGAGGTGATCACCACCCCCACCCCCTTGGCGGCCAAGGCGATGCGCGAACGCGCCGGCCTGACCCGGGTACGTCCGCTGTCCAACGGCATTGAGGTGGGCAACTACGAGCTCACCGAAGGTGAGAGCGTGCTGCGCAATGAACAACCCACCATCCTGTTCGTCGGGCGCCTGGCCGTGGAGAAGAACGTCAACGAACTGATCGAGGCACTGCCGCTGATGAGACAGGTGCCCAACGCCGTACTGGAGATCGTTGGCGGCGGCGAACAGCGCAGCAAGCTTGAACAGGTGGCCAAGGAACAGGGTGTGGCGGACCGGGTCAAGTTCTTCGGGCACATCAGCGACGAGGAACTGCGCGAGGCCTACCTGCGCTGTGACCTATTCTGCCAGCCGGGCACCGCCGAACTGCAGTCCCTGGTCACCTTGGAGGCGCTTTCGGCCTCCAAGCCCGTGGTCCTGGCCAACGCGTTGGCACTGCCGCATTTGGTGGATGAAGGGATCAACGGCTACATGTTCCAGCCCGGTGACCGCAAGGACCTGGCCGAAAAGCTGGATCGCATCCTGTCACTGGATGAGACGGAGCGCGAGCGGATGGGCAGGGCCGGGCACCGCAAGGTCATGAACCACGCCCAGAAGAACACGATGGACGCCTTCGAGGGCATCTACCGCCGCATGCTCGACGGCTCGGAACAGGTGTGGGACTAAAATCCCGTGACACCCAGTTCCAGGAACCGGATGGTTATGCTCTAG
The DNA here is from genome assembly GCF_005774635.1 of Glutamicibacter sp. V16R2B1. Taxonomy (NCBI): domain Bacteria; kingdom Bacillati; phylum Actinomycetota; class Actinomycetes; order Micrococcales; family Micrococcaceae; genus Glutamicibacter; species Glutamicibacter sp. V16R2B1. The sequence continues at coordinate 138,322 of NZ_VATX01000003.1, read as the reverse complement.
AATATTTCGAGTGTGCTCAACCCCCTGGATGGTTTGCAGCTCATGTGGGGCGTTAGCTCAGTTGGTTAGAGCAGGGGACTCATAATCCCTTGGTCGCCGGTTCAAGTCCGGCACGCCCTACGCATAGAACACCGGATGCGCTGTGAAGACAGTCATCCGGTGTTTCGCATTCTCAGACGCTGCCCCTGGCAGGGTTGAACGACAGGGCAAGGCCGTGGCGCACCCACGTCGCGCCACCGATTGTTCGAGCGTTCGTTGCCTGCCCGCCACGTTGCCTGCCTAGCCTGAATCTTCATGGGCCGGCTTTTTGTTGCGATTGGTGATTCCTTTACCGAGGGCGTGGGGGACTGGGATCCGAGATTTCCCAATGGGGTGCGAGGCTGGGCCGATCGGGTCGCGAAGCAGCTGTCCAAACAGGATCCGCAATGGCGTTACGCCAATCTGGCGATCCGCAGCCGCCGGCTGGAACGCATCGTCTCCGAACAGGTTGAACCGGCGCTGGCCATGAAGCCGGACGTCATCAGCTTCTACGCCGGCGGCAACGACATCATGGAGCTGCGCAAGGACATGGCGCAGCTGCTCCACTGCTACACCCAGGCCGTGCACCGGCTTGCCGGCTCCGGCGCCCAGGTTCTGCTCTTCACCGGTTTTGACATCCCGGTCCATCCGCTGCTGGCCCCGTTGAAGCGACGCAACTGGAAGTTCAACGAGCGGGTACGTGAACTGGCCGAACAGTATCCTTCGACCGTGACGCTCGTGGACTACTGGACGTGGAACGCCTACCGGGATCGGCGGATGTGGGACACCGACAAGTTGCACATGAACCGAGCCGGGCACCGCTATATGGCGATTCGCATCCTGGAGATCCTGGGTGAAAACCACCGGCTCTCCTTCGAGCCATTCGACACCCCCGAACGGATGGGTCTGTTGCAGGCCACGCAGCGCGATGTTGAGTGGCTGCGCCAATGGGTGCTGCCCATGTTCGGCCGGCGGATGCGCGGCATCACCCTGGGCGACACCCTGCAGCCCCGTTGGCCTGAACCGATGTATCCGGCCAGGGGCATGAAGAAGCAGTACCGGAAGCGGCTGGCGCGCCAAAGCATCCAACTGCCCGGAGCCGAACCGTTGCAGCCGAACTCATCCTGAGCCGGGCAGGGGGTTCGTTGGCTGCAGCGGCACCGGAACAGCTGCATCAGTGCAGGGGAAGCAGGATCGAGGGGCGCAAGTCTTCGATCAACAACGCCGGGTCAATGTACTCGCCATTCAGCCGCACACCCCAATGCAGGCACCGGCCATCGCAGTGGGCGCCGGAGGCCACCTCACCGATGACTTCCCGTTCCCGCACCGCATCTCCGACTCGCAAGGATGAGGTCACCGGCTCAAAACTGGATTTGAAACCCTGCCCGTGATCGACGACGATGAGCGGCCGGTCCACGATGAACCCGCGATAGGACACCACCCCGCCCTGCGGGACAAGCACGCTGATGCGGGCCGACGCCTTTAGATCGACCCCGCGGTGGCCGGGCAACCAGGTCTGCACCGGACCATCAAATTCACGCAGCACCTGCACATCCCCGGACAGCGGCCAGTGCCAGGGCTGATCGAATTCGCCCGCCGTGCCGGAGGGCACCGTGGGCGGGGTGGGGGAGAGGGCCAGCAACACCGCCAAGAGCGGAAGGATGGCCAGGGACCGGAACCTGCGAAACTTTTTCATGCCTCCACCGTGGAGCCGCGTACCCCGGCACGGGCGATGGCGGCGACGCAATGTGGGTAACCGGTGTCACTGGATCCACCGGCCCCTGGGCACTGGAGCGCGTGGAGCCGTGTAGTACACTTGGAACTGCAGTTTCGTGCGACAGGTGTGCCCAAAACACCGGTCGCGGATGCGGAATTGACTTCGCGTGCCACGTTTCACGATTCATTTTGTGTCTAGGCCCCAGAGGTCCGAGCAATCGGTGGGGTCAGCCCGCCTGCCGCGTGCAGGCGTGAACGTAGCACTAGGGCGTATGGCCACCAGGGCCTTGCGCGGAAAACCCAAACAACTAGGGCAGTTACCGCGGTCGAAAACCGGCCGGTCCGCTACTGCCGGAAGGAGTTGCGACATGCCAGTCGTAACCATGCGAGAGCTGCTGAACAGCGGCGTCCACTTCGGCCACCAGACCCGTCGCTGGAACCCGAAGATGAAGCGTTTCATCCTGACCGAGCGCAACGGCATCTACATCATCGACCTGCAGCAGTCGCTGTCGTTCATCGACCGCGCCTACGACTTCGTCAAGCAGACCGTCGCCCACGGCGGCTCGATCCTGTTTGTCGGCACCAAGAAGCAGGCTCAGGAAGCCATTGCCGAGCAGGCCACCCGCGTCAACCAGCCTTACGTGAACCACCGCTGGCTGGGCGGCATGCTGACCAACTTCTCGACCGTTTCCAAGCGCGTGCAGCGCATGAAGGAACTGGAAGAGATCAACTTTGAGGATGTTGCCGGTTCGGGCCACACCAAGAAGGAACTGCTGCTGCTCAAGCGCGAGCTGACCAAGCTGCAGAACAACCTTGGTGGTATCCGCAACCTGAACCGCACTCCGTCGGCAATCTGGATCGTTGACACCAAGAAGGAACACCTGGCCATCGACGAAGCCCAGAAGCTGGGCATCCCGGTGGTTGCCATCCTGGACACCAACTGCGATCCGGACGAAGTCACCTACCCGATCCCGGGCAACGACGACGCCATTCGCTCCGTCAACCTGCTCACCCGCGTTGTCGCCGACGCTGTTGCCGATGGCCTGATCGCCCGCAACAACAAGGCTGCCGGCAAGGCCGAGGGTGCCGCAGAGCCGATGGCCGAGTGGGAGCGCGAGCTGCTCGAAGCCGGTGCCAAGGAAGAGGCTTCGAAGGAAGAGGCCCCCAAGGCCGAGACCGCTACCGAGGAAGCTGCTGAAAAGCCAGCCGCCGAGTAGTCACCTGAATGACTCATGGAGTTTGTCCGTTGATGCTACGTTGAGATCAAGGGCGTAACTCCAGACCCTCTCGTGGGACGGGCCGGGACACCGACCCGTCCCACGAGCGAAATAACTTGAAACCTCCTAGTGAATGGGGAACGCACGTGGCAAACTACACCGCTGCTGATATCAAGGCACTGCGCGAGCGCACCGGCGCCGGCATGATGGACGTGAAGAAGGCCCTGGACGAGGCCAACGGTGACGCCGAGAAGGCCATCGAGATCATCCGCATCAAGGGCCTGAAGGGCGCCACCAAGCGCGAAGGCCGCTCGACCGCTGAGGGCCTGGTGGCCGCCAAGGTCGAGGGCAACGCCGGTGTCATGATCGAGATCAACTGCGAGACCGACTTCGTGGCCAAGAACGACAAGTTCATCGAGCTGGCCAACAAGGTTCTGGATGCCGCCGTGGCTTCCGGCGCCGCCGACGTGGATGCCCTGCTGGCTTACGAGCTGGACGGCAAGACCGTGGGCGACGTTGTCGTTGAAGAGGGCGCCGTGCTGGGCGAGAAGGTCGTCGTGCGCCGTGTGGCCCGCGTCGAGGGCACCAAGGTTGCCGCCTACCTGCACAAGACCAGCAAGGACCTGCCGGCCCAGGTTGGCGTGCTGCTGGCCGTTGACTCGGACTCCGAGGCTGCCGCCACCGCCGCCCACGACGTGGCCGTGCACACCGCAGCGATGGCCCCGACCTACCTGAGCCGCGACGAGGTTCCGGCCGAGCGCGTCCAGGACGAGCGCCGCATCGCCGATGAGACCGCGCGTGCCGAGGGCAAGCCGGAGAAGGCCCTGGAAAAGATCGTGGAAGGCCGCCTGACCGGTTTCTTCAAGGAAATCGTGCTGGTGGACCAGGCCTTCGCCAAGGACGCCAAGAAGTCCGTCGGCCAGATCTTCGAAGAGGCCGGCACCAAGCCGGTCGCGTTCGCACGCTTCCGCGTCGGCGCCTAACACGGGCAGCGATCCGCAGCTAGCATAGCCGCCCGGCACGGGCGGCGGGAATCAGGAGGGGAGGTGAGCACCGAGCATACTCGGTGACTCGCCTCCCCTTTCCCACGCCCGGACTCCACCCACACCGGCCGCACCGGCCACCCCAGACCCCCTGCCCCGACCACGGGACGCCCACCCGGCACCCGGGCCCGCGCCTCGTAGCGGGGACACACCGACCAGCCGCAAGCACTACCATCCTCCAGGAGCAAAACTGATGGTCCCTACCGATACCCCCAAGCGTCGCCGCGTCCTTCTCAAGCTGTCCGGGGAGGTGTTCGGCGGCGGCAATGTCGGCGTGGACCCGACCACCGTGCGCGGCGTGGCCGAGCAGATCGCCCAGACCGTGGGCGAGGTTGAAACCGCGATCGTGGTCGGCGGCGGCAACTTCTTCCGCGGCGCCGAACTCTCGGCCGCCGGCATGGACCGCTCCCGCGCGGACTACATGGGAATGCTGGGCACCGTGATGAACTGCCTGGCGCTGCAGGACTTCCTGGAGCAGTGCGGGGTGGAAACCCGCGTGCAGTCGGCCATCTCCATGGCCCAGGTGGCGGAGAACTACATTCCGCGCCGCGCCATCCGCCACATGCAGAAGGACCGTGTGGTGATCTTCGGTGCCGGGGCCGGGCTGCCCTATTTCTCCACCGACACCGTCGCCGCCCAGCGCGCCCTGGAAGTGGACGCCGACGAGGTGCTGATGGCCAAGAGCGGCGTTGACGGGGTGTACACCGCGGACCCGAAGAAGGACCCGACCGCCCAGAAGCTGCAGACCCTGACCTACAACGACGCGCTGGTGCGCAACATCCGGGTGATGGACCAGACCGCGATGACCATGTGCCAGGACAACAACCTGAACATGCTGGTCTTCGGCATGGAAGGCGAAGGCAACGTCGCGGCCGCGATCCGCGGCGAACGGATCGGCACCACGGTCACGCCGTAGCCCATCGTGGCATAGGATTGAACTAGTTTGAATTGCCAAAGCCCGGTGGCACCGATGTGAAACCGGGTTTTGGTCCAGCCAAAGGACCCTGAAGGAGTACCGGTGATTGAGGAAACTCTGGCGGAAGCCGCCGAGAAAATGGAACGCACCATCGAGGCCGCCAAGGAAGACTTCGCGAACATCCGCACCGGGCGTGCCCACCCCGGAATGTATTCCAAGGTGATGGTCGACTACTACGGTTCGCCCACCCCGCTGCAGCAGCTGGCATCCTTCGCGGTGCCCGATGCGCGTACCATCATGATCACCCCCTACGACGTCTCCGCGCTGCGCGAGATTGAAAAGGCGCTGGGCGACTCGGAGGTCGGGGCCAACCCGTCCAACGACGGCAAGACCATCCGCGTGGTGCTGCCGGTGCTCACCGAGGAACGCCGCAAGGAATACGTGAAGCTGGCCCGCACCAAGGGTGAGGACTCCAAGGTCGGCATCCGCAACCACCGTCGCAAGGCCAAGGAAGCCATCGACAAGATGGTCAAGGACGGCGAAGTCGGTGAGGACGACGGCAACCGCGGTGAAAAGGACCTCGACGCGCTGACCAAGAAGCACACCGAGGCCATCGACGATTTGCTCAAGCGCAAAGAAGCAGAGCTGCTGGACGTCTAATGCCAGACCAGCCAGACCCGGTCGGCGGCACCGCAGCGCAGGTGCCGCCAGCCGACTCGGGCCCTCGTGCGCCGCGCACGCGGCGTGAGCTGCGCGCCGCCGAACAGGCGGCGGCAGCCAGCAAATCCAAGGCCGGACGCGACCTGCCCGCCGCCATCGCGGTGGGCCTGGTGCTGCTGGGCGCGGTCCTGGTGGGACTGTTCTGGTTCCCGCTGGCGCTGCTGGCCATGGTGGTCGTCCTGGCCGGGCTGGGCAGCTGGGAAGTCGCCCGGGCCACCAGCCACGTGCGCACCGCCGTCCCGCTGACCCCGGTGCTGCTGGCCTGCGCCCTGCTGCCGGCGGCCGCCTACTTCGGGGGGCTGCAGGCCCTGGGCTTCGCCTACCTGGGCTCACTGCTGCTGGCGGTGCTGTTCAGGATCATGGAGGGCCTGAAGGGCGCCAGCGCCTCGATCATGGCCTCGGTCTTCATCATCAGCTGGGTGCCGCTGCTTTTGAGCTTCGCCGTCCTGCTGCTGGCCGATGAGAAGGGCCGGTGGCTGATCGCCTCGATGCTGCTGCTGGTGGTCGCCAATGACACGTTCGGCTACATTGTCGGGGTGCTGCTGGGCCGCCATCCGATGGCCCCGAAGGTTTCGCCGAAGAAGTCCTGGGAGGGCTTCGCCGGGTCCATGCTCGGCGCCATGGTGATCGGTGCCCTGTGCGCCCAGTACCTGCTGCAGATGCCGTGGTGGACCGGGCTGATCCTGGCGGTGTTCATCGTGGTGGCCGCCACCACCGGGGACCTGTCCGAATCCATGGTGAAGCGCGAACTGGGCATCAAGGACATGAGCAACCTGCTGCCCGGCCACGGCGGGGTGATGGACCGGCTGGACTCGGTGCTCTTCTCCGTTCCGCTGACCTATCTCGCCTCCCACCTCATCGATTGGGTGACCACCTACTCCTAGGACCCGCGACGGTGTGCCCCGGCCCGCGGGGCATCTCGAACGCATAGAATATTGCCGGTACCGTGCGCGGTACGACCAGGCCACGAACCAGGGCGCGAGCCAGTACGACGAAGGATGAAACGTGTCGCAGCAAGCAGATACCCCGTTTTCCCGGGTCTCCGAGCAGGAGTTCGGGTACAACATGAAGCAGGTAGACGCTTTCCTGGACCGGGCGCGGGAGACCTTCAACGGCGAGGGGTCCGATGAGACCCTGGTGACCAGCCACCTGGTGCGCCGCACCACCTTCGCCCCGCAGAAGGGCGGCTACAACGCCCGCGAGGTCGACGGGGCACTGGACCGCCTGGAGGACGTGTTTGCCAAGCGGGAACGCGACGACCTGATCGCCCACCAGGGCGAGGAGGTCTGGCTGCAGCAGGTGGGCCGGTTGGCCGCCATCCTGCGTGGCCGCCTGCACCGCTCCCACGGGGAACGCTTCCGCCGCCCCTCGCGCTCCAACGCCGCCAGCTACAACGTCGAGGACGTTGACCGGTTGTGCGACCAGCTCATCGAGTACTTCGAAAAGGACGTGCCGATGAGCGTGGACTCGGTGCGCCGCGTCGAGTTCCGCACCGCGATCGGCACCGAGGGGTACGAGGAGTCCCAGGTAGACGCGTTCCTGGACCGCGTCGTGGAACTGATGGCCTCGATCGACTAGCACCGCAACGAACAAGAGCGCGGCGCGGCACGGCACTGAACGCCGGTGATCCGGTGAGGGTGGGGTCAGTCGCTCAGGGCGCTGCGTTCGGGCACGTGCAGCCGTTCCAGGATCCGGTCCACGTTGCGCGGAACCCGTTTGGCGGTGGTCAGCGAAACCAGGACCGTGACCACGAACGCCAGCGGCACGCTCCACGCGGCCGGCTGGCGCAGCAGCGCCGCCAGCACGGACTCTGATTCGGCCAGCAGCCCGCTGACCAGCAGTGCGAGGGCGCAGCTCACCGCGCCGGTAAGCATCCCGGCCATCGCGCCAATACTGGTCAGCTGCCGCCACCAGATGCCCAGCAGCAGCAGCGGGCAGATGGTTGAGGCGGTGAAGGCGAACACGTTGCCGATCGCCCCGGCCAGCGCCAGGGAACTGGTCAACGCCGCCACCAGCAGCGGCGCCACGGTGGCGATGACCGTGGAGATCCTGAACCCGCGCACCGTGCCGGCAAAGAACTCCTGGGACACCGCCCCGGCCAGGGAGACCACCAGGCCGGAGGTGGTGGACAGGAACGCGGCGAAGGCGCCGCCGACCACCACCGCGGTCAGCACGTCCGCGGCCCAGCCGTCAAAGATCCACTGCGGCAGCAGCAGCACCGTGGCATCGGCGTTGCCCGGGGCGTGGTGCTCGGGGGTGTAGAGCCGTCCCAGCACCCCCAGGGCCACCGGCCAGATGTAGAAGACCGACAGCAGCCCCAGCACGATGACCGTGGTGGAGCGGGCCGCCTGGCCGGTGGGGTTCGTGTAGAAGCGCACCAGCACGTGCGGCAGGCCCAGGGTGCCAAAGAGCAGGGCAATGATGATGGAAATGGTTTCGTAGAGCCCCAGGCTGCCGCCATCACCCATGCGTTCGCTCAGCTGCTGCACCCGCATCCCCGGGTCGTTGCCCGGGATGATGCGCACCAGCAACAGCACGGTGGGGATCACCAGCGCGGCCAGCTTCAGCCAGTACTGGAAGGCCTGCACGAACGTCACCGAGCGCATCCCGCCGGAGACCACGGTCAGGCACACCACCGCCGCCACGATCAGCGGCCCCACCCAGCCCGGCAGCCCGGTGGCAATCGAGAGGGTCAGCGCGGCCCCGTGCATCTGCGGGACGATGTACAGCAGGCAGATCAGCACCACCAGGTAGGTGGTCAGCTTGCGCAGCGGCAGGGAGGCGAAGCGGATCTGCGCGAAGTCCGGCAGCGTGTACGCCTGGGAGCGGCGCAGCGGCGCGGCCACAAAGAGCAGCAGCATCAGGTAGCCGGCCGTGTAGCCGATCGGGAACCACAGCCCGGACTGCCCGGAGACCACGATCAGCCCGGCCACCCCCAGGAAGGAGGCGGCCGAAAGGTATTCGCCGCCGATCGCCGAGGCGTTCCACCAGGGGCGCACGGTGCGGCTGGCGACATAGAAGTCGGAGGTGGTGCGGGACAGGCGCAGCCCGTGCACCGCCACCAGCACGGTGGCCAGGCACACCACCAGCAGGGTGAGCAGGCTGAGCACCGCCATCATCGGGCGATGCTCCGGTAGCGTTTCTCGTTGCGCACCGCGGAGATGTTGTACAGCACCCCGGCGATCAGGATCAGCGGGTACACCCCCAGCCCCAGGATCCACCAGGGCAGCGGGATGCGCGCCAGGGTGATCTGGGAAATCTGCGGCCAGTAGGAGAGCAGCACCGTGATGCCCACCAGCAGGACGATGATGCCGCTGGCCACCGAGACCGCCAGGCGCAGCTGGGAACGGATCAGCTGGCGCACATAGAAGTTCTCGGCACTGTGCTCGGCGGAGGGAACCTGCAGGTCCACGGCGGCATCCGCCGGGGCCTGGACCCGAACCCGGGCCGGGCGCTGGGCGGCGAAGTGCGCATCGGGATCCTGGCTCACAGTGGCCGCACCCGGTTGGCCGAGAGCTTCTCGCGCAGGTAGGGCAGCGCCCGGCGGGAGATGGGCAGTTCCACGCCGTTGACCAGGACCGAGGCCTTGCCGGTGGCGAGCTTGACGGTCTGCACGTGTTCCATGTTCACCAGGTAGGAGCGGTGGATGCGCACGTAGCCGGCCGGGCCCCACTGGGTTTCCAGGTCGTTGAGCGGCACCCGGATCAGGTAGCTGGCGTTGGGCGTGTGCAGCCGCGCGTAGTCCCCGGCCGCCTGCACATAGGCAATGGAGTCGCGTTCGATCAGCTTGGTGACCCCACCCTGGTCCACGGTGACCATTTCCGGTTTGGTTTGGGTGTCCTCGACCAGCTCACAGATGCGCCGCACCGACTCGGCCAGCCGCTGCGGGCGGATGGGCTTGAGCACGTAGTCCACCGCGGCCAGTTCGAAGGCCTCCAGCGCCTGGTCCTCGTCGGCGGTGACGAAGACGATGTGCGGGGGATTGGTGAAGCGGGAAATGACCCGGGCGATGTCCAGCCCGGATAACGCGGGCATGTGGATGTCCAGGAACAGGGCATCGACGTCTTCTTCCTCCAGCGCCTTCAGCGCCGCCGCCCCGGAGGTGGCCCGGAAGATCTGCCCGACCCGGGAGTCCTGGCTGAGCAGGTAGGCCAGTTCCTCGACTGCCGGCAGCTCATCGTCGGCTACTACGACATTGATCATTGTTCCAGTCTACCCAGTCGCCGCCGCGCACCCCGTTGGGCCAGGGGCCGGTTGGGGGCCGAGCCTACCGCCGTGGCTACGCGCCGATCTCCGCGTCGGGCAGCGGCACGAACTTGGGGATGCGCAAGGTGATCAGGGTGCCGGCTCCGGGGGCGGTGTCGATCACCAGTCCGTGGCCCGACCCGTAGATCTGGCGCAGCCGCACGTCCACGTTGCGCAGCCCCACGTGCAGGTTGGTGGTGGTTCCGGCCAGCACGCTGGAGAGCTTCTGCGGGTCCATCCCGGCCCCGTCGTCCTCGACCTGGATCATCGCGTACTGTCCCTCGTCGGTGGCGGTGATGGAGATCAGCCCGCCGTCGGGTTTGGCCTCCAGGCCGTGGCGCACCGCGTTTTCCACCAGCGGCTGCAGCGAGAGGAACGGGATCTGGGTGGGCAGCACCTCGGGGGCGATCTGCAGGGAGACCCGGATGCGCTCCCCGAACCGGGCCTTTTCCAGCAGCAGGTAGCGGTCGATCGCCTCCAACTCCTCGGCCAGGGTGGTGAAGTCCCCGCGGCGGCGGAAGGAGTAGCGGGTGAAGTCCGCGAACTCGATCACCAGTTCCCGGGCGCGGGCCGGATCGGTGTTGATGAACGAGGCGATCGCGTTCAGCGAGTTGTAGATGAAGTGCGGGGAGATCTGGGCGCGCAGCGCCCGGACCTGGGCCTCGAGCAGCATCGCCTTGGACGCGTCCAGCTCGGCCAGGGACAGCTGGGCCGAAACGAAGGTGGCGACCTCGGAGACGGCGCGCACAAACCCGGCACCGGCGTGAGCGTGCACGGCGCTGACCGCACCGACTGGGGTGCCCGAACGCAGCAGCGGGGCACTGACCAGGGTGGTGCCCGGCAGCTTGTTCACCTGGGTCTTGGAGGTGGCGATCGCGTCCTTGACGGTGCCGCGCAATTCGGCGAGCACCGGCTCGGGCAGGGCCTGGCTGGTTTCAACGCCCAGCTCGGTGGCGGTATCGGAGATCACCAGGCCCTGGCAGCCCAGCAGCTTGCGCAGCGTCCGGGCCGCCTTGGCGGCACTGACCTCGTTCAGCCCCTCGGCCAGGTGCGGGACGGCGACTGACATGTGGTGCAGCGCCTGGAAGGTCGCCTGCTCGGCGTCGGTGCCCATCTCCCGGGTGGAGCGCGAAATCCGGAAGCCGAGGAACCCCACGATGGCGATCCCGATGGACGCCACGGTGACGATCAGGGTGATCTCCAAGGCTGTTGACATGCCTCAATCCTAATCACTGCGCCGCCCGGCCGACCGTTCGTCGCGCCCGGGTGTGCCGTTGGGCGCATGATCTTGACCGCTGGCCATGCATGGGGCGCCGGCTACTACCGGGCGCGCGGGGGATCACGCATAGTGAAGTCAGTCACATCGTGTGTGTGGCAGTGGTCACACCGCGTACAGAATCCAAGGAGGAGAGCAATGAGCTCCAACCCGCAACACGACGTCGCCACCGAGGTCGACTTCGTCGCGGAACAGAACTCTGAAGAGTTCGGCGAGCTGCGCAAGACACATCGCAGCTTCGTGTTCCCCATGGCCATCTTTTTCCTCGTGTGGTACTTCGCCTATGTCATCCTGGCGGACTACTTCCACGACTTCATGTCCATCAAGGTGCTCGGCAACATCAACATGGGCATCGTGCTCGGGTTGCTGCAGTTCGTTTCCACCTTCGCCATCACCGCCGCCTACGTGCGGTTCTCCAACAGCAAGCTGGACCCCAAGGCGACCAAGATCCGCGAACGCCTGGAAAAGAAGGGTGTTAAGTAGATGTCCGCATCGATGATCCTGGCCCAGGCGGCCAGCGAGACCACGGTGGGCAACCCGTGGGTGAATATTGCGATCTTCGCCGGCTTCGTCGGGGTAACCCTGGTGATCGTGCTCAAGGCGAGCAAGAACAACAAGACCGCGGCCGACTACTACGCCGGCGGCCGGTCCTTCACCGGAACCCAGAACGGCACCGCCATCGCCGGTGACTACCTCTCCGCCGCCTCGTTCCTGGGCATTGTCGGGGCAATCGCGATCAACGGCTACGACGGGTTCCTGTACTCCATCGGGTTCCTGGTCGCCTGGCTGGTGGCTTTGCTGCTGGTCGCCGAACTGCTGCGCAACACCGGCAAGTTCACCATGGCCGACGTGCTCTCCTTCCGCCTGAAGCAGCGCCCGGTGCGCATCGCCGCGGCGGTCTCCACCCTGGCGGTGTGCGTGTTCTACCTGCTGGCGCAGATGGCCGGCGCCGGTGCGCTGGTCTCCCTGCTGCTGGGCATCGATGAGAAGCTGGGCCAGTCCCTGGTGATCGTGGTCGTCGGCGCGCTGATGATCCTTTACGTACTGGTCGGCGGCATGAAGGGCACCACCTGGGTGCAGATCATCAAGGCCTGCCTGCTGATTGCCGGTACCTTCGTGATGACCATCTGGACCCTGGCGCTGTTCGGCTTCAACTTCTCCGAGCTGCTGGGCACCGCCGCCGAGGTGGCGAACAACCCCGAGATCCTGAACCCGGGCCTGAAGTACGGGGTCAGCGAGACCAGCAAGCTGGACTTCATCTCCCTGGGCCTGGCCCTGGTGCTGGGCACCGCCGGCCTGCCGCACGTGCTGATGCGCTTCTACACGGTTCCCACCGCGAAGGAAGCCCGCAAGTCGGTGGTCTGGGCGATCTGGCTGATCGGTGCCTTCTACCTGTTCACCCTGGTGCTGGGCTACGGCGCCGGTGCGCTGATCGGACCGGACAAGATCCTCGCGGCCCCGGGCGGCGTGAACTCCGCGGCCCCGCTGCTGGCCTACGAACTGGGCGGCACCCTGCTGCTGGGTCTGATCTCCGCGGTCGCGTTCGCAACCATCCTGGCCGTGGTGGCCGGGCTGACCATCACCGCGGCGGCATCCTTCGCCCACGACATCTACTCCTCGGTGCTGGCCAAGGGCAAGAGCACCCCGCAGAAGGAGATGAAGGTGGCCCGCCGCACCGTGTTGGTGATCGGCGTGCTGTCCATCGCCGGTGGCATCGGTGCCCAGGGGCAGAACGTGGCCTTCCTGGTGGCCCTGGCCTTCGCGGTCGCGGCCAGCGCCAACCTGCCGACCATCCTGTACTCGCTGTTCTGGAAGGGCTTCAAGACCCGCGGGGCCCTGTGGTCCATGTACGGTGGCCTGTTCTCGGCCCTGGGCCTGATCATCATCTCCCCGGTGTTCTCCGGTTCGGAGACCTCGATGATCCCGAGCATCGACATGGCGATCTTCCCGCTGTCCAACCCGGGCATCATCTCCATCCCGCTGGCGTTCCTGCTGGGCTGGATCGGCTCGATTACCGATAAGGGCACCGAGGACGCGGTCAAGGCCGCCGAAATGGAAGTCCGTTCGCTCACCGGGGTCGGGGCCGAAAAGGCCGTGGACCACTAGCGAACACCGGCGGCGTCCCGTGGGGCGCGGTCCAAAAAACACCAGAAATCCTCCGGAAGAACCAGTTAGCGGTTCCTTCCGGAGGATTTTTGCGTTGCGCTAAGGCCCGCAAATATTTGAAGTGGGACAAGCTGGAGCGCAGCGGGAAGATTCCAGGGCAGCTGCGGGGGAAGGGGACGCACCGTGATGGTGCTCAGGCCGGTTTCCCGCAGCGGCCCTGCCCGTCCCCGGCCGTTTCGGCGCCGCTGCGGTGTTCTCCCAGGGACATCTCGATCAGCTTCGTGGTACGGTAGGGCACCAGCTCGGCCATCGACAGGGCCGAGTCCGCGCGCTGCACCCCTTCAATGTTCAGCAGCCGGCCGTGCACCCGGAACAGCTCCTCGGCATTTGCCGCGGCCACCCGCACCAGGATGTCCGCCGACCCGGTCAGCCCGTGGGCCTCGATGACCTCCGGGATTTGGCGCAGCTGTTCGGTGATGGTGCCCAGGTGGCGCTGCTGCACGTGCAGTTCCACGAAGGAGAGCAGCCCGAAGCCCAGTGCCGCCGGCGGGATGCGCCGGTCCATCGGATCCAGCACCTCGCCCTCCAGCCGGCTGAGCCGGCTCTGCACCGTATTGCGTCCCATTCCCAGGGCGGCGGCGATCGCCGAGGCGCTGCGCCGGGCAACGGAGGACAGGGCCAGCAGAATCCGGCGGTCGGTTGAATCAAGGGCTTGCATAAGGTGCAGGTTAGCACCGTTCGGATCCCAAAAATAGTGCATTGTGCGCTAACTGCCGGTGACCCATTGTGCATCCTGCATCTTGTGAGTAGCATCACAGTAAGCGGGAAGATGCCCCCTGCACTTCCCAAGTGACCACGCGAGATTAAGGATGCCGATCGTGTCCACACAACGCATGGATCTTGTGGCTGGGAGCCTACCCACGCACCAGCTGCTCAAGGTCAACGGTGAACGAGAACCCGATGCCGACCTGGATCAGTACCTGGCGGATGTCGACGAGAAGAAGCTGGGCGAACTGCTGCGCGACATGATGGTGCTGCGCCGCATGGACGTAGAGGCCACCGCCCTGCAGCGCCAGGGAGAACTGGGGCTGTGGGCCCCGCTGCTGGGCCAGGAGGCCGCGCAGATCGGTTCGGTGCGCGCCACCAACGACGACGACTTCATTTTTCCCTCCTACCGCGAGCACGGGGTCGCCTGGGCGCGCGGGGTGAAGGCCGAGGACCTGCTCAGCGTCTGGCGCGGGGTGACCCCCAGCGGCTGGGACCCGAACGAGGTGAACATCGCCTGCCAGCAGATCGTGATCGGCGCGCAGGCGCTGCACGCCGCCGGCTACGCGATGGGCATCAAGTTCGACGGCGGCAACCAGGTGGCCCTGGGCTACTTCGGGGACGGGGCCACCAGCCAGGGCGATGTGAACGAGGCGCTGGTCTTCTCCGCCAGCTACCAGGCCCCGGCGCTGTTCTTCTGCCAGAACAACCACTGGGCCATCTCCGAACCGGTGGGCCTGCAGACCCGCACCCAGTTGGCCGACCGAGCCGCCGGGTTCGGCCTGGCCGCCTGGCGGGTGGACGGCAACGACGTGCTGGCGGTGCTGGCGGTGACCCGCGCGGCGCTGGAACACGTGCGCTCCGGACGCGGCCCGGCCTTCATCGAGGCGGTCACCTACCGGATGGGACCGCACACCACCGCCGATGACCCCACCCGCTACCGCACCGAGCAGGACCTGGCCGAATGGCGCCAGAAGGATCCGATCGACCGGCTGACCCGGCACCTGGAGGTGCTCGGCGCCGACGTGGCCGGGTACGTGGCCCGCGGGGAGCAGGCCGCGGACGAGCTGGCCGCGCAGCTGCGCGCGGCGATCACCTCGATGCCCGACCCGCACCCGGCCGCGCTGTTCGCGCACGTGTACGCGGAAGAGCACGCCCCGCTGGCCAAGGCGGAGCATGACTACCTGCAATACCTTGAAGGCTTCGAGACGGGGGAGGGCCGATGAGCCGCAGCTCAATGATCCAGGCGCTGAACAGCTCACTGCGCGATGCGATGAGCCAGGACGACAAGGTGGTGCTGCTGGGTGAGGACATCGGCACCCTGGGCGGGGTGTTCCGGGTGACCGCCGGGCTGAAGGACGAGTTCGGGGCCGAGCGGGTGATCGACACCCCGTTGGCCGAATCCGGGATTGTGGGCGCCGCGATCGGGCTGGCCTACCGCGGGTACCGCCCGGTGGTGGAGATCCAGTTCGACGGGTTCACCTACCCGGCTTTTGACCAGCTGGTTTCCCAGTTGGCCAAGATGCACTACCGTTCCCGGGGCCGGGTGAAGATGCCGGTCACCGTGCGCATCCCGTACGGCGGGGGCATCGGTTCACCGGAGCACCACTCCGAATCCCCGGAAGCCTACTTCGCGCACACCGCCGGGCTGCGGGTCTATGCCCCCTCCAGCGTGCAGGACGCGTACTCGATGCTGCGCCACGCGATCGCCAGTGATGACCCGGTGATCTTCTTTGAACCCAAGCGCCGCTACCACGAAAGCGCCCAGATCGAGCGGGAGGCGGCCGAGCCCGGTCCGTTGAAGGCAAAGATCGTTCGTCCCGGACAGGACGCGACGGTGATCGGCTACGGGCCGACGGTGTACACCATCACCGAGGCGGCGCAGGCCGCCGAGGATGAGGGGATCAGCCTGGAGGTCATTGACCTGCGCAGCGTGGACCCGCTGGACATGGACACCGTGGTTCAGTCGGTGAAGCACACCGGCAAGGTCGTGATCGTGCACGAGGCCGGCCCGACCGCCGGTATGGGGGCGGAAATCGCCACCCAGATCACCGAACGCTGCTTTGACTACCTGGAGCACACCCCGGTGCGGGTCACCGGCTTCGACATCCCCTACCCGCCCTCACGATTGGAGAAACACCACCTGCCGGATCTGGATCGCATCCTGACCGGCGTGGACACCGTCATGCGCCGCAACGAATCCGCCCACCAGGTGAGTGCCCTATGAACGCCACACAGATTTTCAAGCTGCCCGACCTGGGCGAAGGACTGACCGAATCCGAGGTGCTGAACTGGAAGATCCAGGTCGGCGAGCAGGTGGAGCTGAACCAGGTGATCGCCGAGGTGGAAACCGCCAAGGCCGTGGTTGAGCTGCCCTCCCCGTACTCGGGAGTGGTGGAGCAGATCCACGCCGAGGCCGGGGAAGTGGTCCCGGTGGGCAGCCCGCTGGTGACCTTCGGCGACGGGGCCGGGGGCGCTGGCCAGGCTCCCTCCGGCGCGGACGGGTCCGGGACGGCGAAGCGCACCCCGACCCTGGTCGGCTACGGCGCCGAACCCTCCACCGGCAAGCGTCCGGCCCGCAAGGCCCGGCGCGGGCCGGGAACCACCCAGGCGCCGGGACGGAGCGCACCCGAACCGGAGTCCCCGGCCGCCGCGGCCCCGAATACGCCGGCAGAGAGCGCGGGTGAAGTCCTGGACCTGGACGCGCGGTCCACGGTGCCGCGCAGCACCCCGCCGGTGCGCAAGTTCGCCCGGGACCACGGCATTGACCTGAATGAGGTGACCGGCAGCGGCCGGGACGGGCTGATCGTGCGGGCCGACGTGGAGGCGGCGCTGGCCGCCCGCGGGACACAGGCCACCGCCGGGCAGCAGCCCGCCGGCGCGCAGGGACAGCCGCCCGCGCCCTCGGCCGGGGCACAGGACGAGGACCGGGTGGTGAAGATCAGTGCCGTGCGCCGCGCGACGGCCAAGGCGATGGTCGACTCCGCCTTCAGCGCCCCGCACGTCACCGAGTTCTTGACCGTGGATGTCACCGCGAGCCTGGAACTGATCGAGCAGCTCAAGCAGCACCCGAGCCTGCGGGGGAAGCACGTGAACTTCACGACCCTGCTGGCCCTGGTCAGCACCCGGCTGCTGGCTACCCACCGCTCCATCAACGCCAGTTGGGACGGGGAGAACGGGCAGATCATCGAACGCGGCTCGGTGAACCTGGGGATGGCGGTGTCCACCGACCGGGGACTGCTGGTTCCTGTGGTGCCGGCCGCGCAGCGCCTGTCACTGGGCGAGCTGGCCGAGGCGCTGTCGGGCATCATCGAACAGGGCCGGGCCGGGACGCTGTCCCCGGCGCAGCTCAGCGGCGGTACGTTCTCAATCACGAACGTGGGAGTCTTCGGCGTGGATGCCGGTACACCCATTTTGCCGCCGGGTCAAGCGGCAATCCTCGCCGTGGGGCAGATCAAGCGCCGTCCGTGGGAGTACCGGGACGAGCTGGCGCTGCGCCACACGACCACGCTGGCGCTGTCCTTCGACCACCGGCTGATCGACGGGAAGGAGGGCAGCCAGTTCCTCGCGGACCTCGGAGGGGTGCTGGAAAATCCGGGGCTGATCAACCTTTTCAGATAATCGCGGGACCGTGACGCTGGCGCCATTTTCCCATGTGTGCATATCAGGCGGATAACAATCCGCAAAATATGTGAATGTTCATTAGTTGTTTCGGAATGTTTGCTGTAACGTCTTTCACTAGTGCTGCGGCTCACTAGTGCCGTGGGACACAGACTGTTCGTTGTAGCGAACTGCAACTCAAAGTTGAGGAGAAATAGGATGCGATACTCGCAGGCATCCAAGGCGCTGGCGCTGTCCGCGGCCTTGGCGCTAACCCTAACCGCTTGCGGTGGTGGCTCGTCCGACGAAGGTGGCAACGGATCCGCTGAGGGCGGCGGCGACACCTCGAAGGTCATTAGCGCTAATACCACCGAACCGCAGAACGGCCTGCTGCCGGCCAACACCAACGAAGTTGGTGGCGGCCGCATCATGGACATGATCTTCACCGGCCTGGTCAGCTACGACGCTGACGGCAAGGTCGTCAACGAGATCGCCGAGTCGATCGAGACCGAGGACTCGCAGAACTACACCATCAAGATCAAGGAAGGCCAGACCTTCTCCGATGGTTCCCCGGTGACCGCGGCATCCTTCGTCGACGCCTGGAACTTTGGCGCCGCAGCGAAGAACGCGCAGCTGAACTCCTACTTCTTCGAGTCCATCAAGGGCTACGACGAGGTCATCAAGAAGGACGCGAAGACCGACGAGATGGAAGGGCTGAAGGTTGTGGACGACCACACCTTCACCGTGGAACTGAGCCAGCCGGAGTCCGACTTCCCGCTGCGCCTGGGCTACACCGCCTTCTACCCGCTGCCGGAGGCCGCGTATGACGACCCCAAGGCCTTCGGTGAGAAGCCGGTGGGCAACGGCCCGTACAAGCTGACCGAGTGGAACCACGACGTCAACCTGAAGCTGGAGCCGAACGAGAGCTACGACGGTCCGCGCAAGGCGCAGAACGCCGGCATCGACTTCAAGGTCTACCAGTCCACCGAGTCGGCCTACCAGGACCTGCTGTCGAACAACCTCGACGTGCTGGACCAGGTGCCGCCAAGCGCATTGGCGCAGTTCCAGGATGACCTCGGGGACCGTTCGGTCAACTCGCCGTACGCCGGCAACGCGACCATCACCATCCCGAACTACATCGACCACTTTGGCCAGGACGAGGAAGGCAACCTGCGTCGCCAGGCGATTTCCCGCGCGATCGACCGCCAGCAGATCATCGACAAGATCTACTTCGGCAACAAGGTCATCGCCAAGGAATTCACCGCCCCGGTCCTGGAAGGCTACTCGGACTCGATTCCGGGCAGCGAGGTGCTGGAGTTCAACGTGGACGAAGCCAAGAAGCTGTGGGAGGAAGCGAACAAGATCAATGAATGGTCTGGCGCTTCGCTGTCCATCGGCTACAACGTCGACGGTGCCGGCAACAAGGAATACGTCGAGGCCGTGGTGAACCAGATCAAGAACAACCTGGGCATCGACGCCACTCCGGAGCCGTTCACCTCCTTCAAGGCCCTGCGTGACAAGGTCACCGCCAAGGACATGAAGGGCGGCTTCCGCACCGGCTGGCAGGCCGACTACCCGTCGCTGTACAACTTCCTCGGAGCCCTGTACGGCACCGGCGCCGGCTCGAACGACGGCGACTACTCCTCGAAGGAATTCGACCAGAAGCTCTCGGAGGGCTTGGCCGCCAAGACCCCCGAGGACGGCGCGAAGATCTTCAACGAAGCCCAGGAGATCCTGTTCAAGGACCTGCCGGCCATCCCGCTGTGGTACCAGGCAGTCCAGGGCGGCT
Organism: Glutamicibacter sp. V16R2B1; assembly: GCF_005774635.1. Taxonomy (NCBI): domain Bacteria; kingdom Bacillati; phylum Actinomycetota; class Actinomycetes; order Micrococcales; family Micrococcaceae; genus Glutamicibacter; species Glutamicibacter sp. V16R2B1. The sequence goes on along the minus strand of NZ_VATX01000003.1, from coordinate 118,911 downwards.
GGAGCGACAACGTCTCCAACGTCGAATTCGGGTGGAACGGCGTGCCGCTCTACTACGAGATCACCGGCAAGTAATTCGCGAGTGGCCTGAGCCGTGGAAGCGGTTCGGGTGCTTGTGCACGGCGAAGGGAGACCCTCCTGCGTGTGGGTCTCCCTTTGACGTGTCACTTCACCAAGCTTGCGCGTCCGGCAATATCCGACGGAAATGAGGAAAGACAATGGCCCAGTGCCCTACCGCATCATGGAGTGAGACCCAGCCATGATTACATTTACGCTACGAAGGTTCCTGCAGCTGATACCGGTGTTCCTCGGTGCCACCCTGCTGGTCTACTTCCTGGTCTTCGCGACCCCTGGTGACCCCATCCAGGCGCTGTCCGGCGGTAAGCCGATGTCCCCGGCGGTAGAGTCCGCCCTGCGCGCCCAGTACAACCTGGACAAGCCGTTCTGGCTGCAGTATGCCCTGTACCTCAAGAGCCTGGTGACCTTCGACTTGGGCACCACCTTCTCCGGCCAGGAAGTGCGCGACGTGCTGGCCCGGGCCTTCCCGGTCACCGCGCGCCTGGCCGTGATGGCCCTGGCCATCGAATCGGTCTTCGGCATCATCTTCGGCGTCATCGCCGGCATGCGCAAGGGCAAGATCTTCGACTCCACCGTGCTGATCGCCTCGCTGATCGTGATCGCCGTGCCGACCTTCGTGCTGGGCTTCGTGCTGCAGTACGTGGTGGGCGTGCAACTGCAGTGGGCCAAGCCAACCGTTTCCGGGGGCGCGCGCTGGGATGAGCTGATCCTGCCGGCCGTGGTGCTGGGCCTGGTGTCCTTCGCCTACGTGCTGCGCCTGACCCGTACCTCGATCATTGAGAACAAGCAGGCCGACTACGTGCGCACCGCCACCGCCAAGGGGCTGAGCCGCAACCGCGTGATCACCGTGCACATCCTGCGCAACTCGCTGATCCCAGTGGTCACCTACCTGGGCGCCGACCTCGGTGCCCTGATGGGCGGCGCGATCGTCACCGAGGGCATCTTCAACGTGCCCGGGGTGGGCCACCTGCTCTACCAGGCGATCCAGAAGGGCGAAACGCCCACCGTGGTGGCCGTGGTCGGGGTGCTGGTGATCGTGTTCGTGCTCGCCAACCTGATCGTTGACCTGCTCTACGCCCTGCTTGACCCGAGGATCCGTTATGCCTGAGAACATCACACCAACTAATGCCTCCGGCGGCATGGAACCCAACCGCCGGGCCGGGAAGGTCTCCAAGTACCACATCCCGCACTACGTCGCCCCGCTGGACGAAACGCCGCTGAAGGCCGTTGACGCGGTGGAGGAAACCAGCAAGCCGCTGTCCATGTGGGCCGAGGCCTGGCGTTCGCTGCGCAAGCAGCCGCTGTTCATCATCTCGGTCATCATGATTTTGGCGGTGCTGTTCGTCGCCGCGCTGCCCGGGGTGCTCACCGGCAACGACCCGCTGCAGTGCGATCTGATGAACTCCAACTCCCCGGCCACCGAAGGCCACCCCATGGGCTTCAACTTCCAGGGCTGCGACATCTACTCCCGCGTCATCTACGGCACCCGGGCCTCCCTGCTGGTGGGCGTGATGACCACGATCTTCGTGGTGATCATCGGTGGTTCCATTGGCGCCCTGGCCGGCTACTACGGCGGCTGGCTGGATGCGGTGCTGGCCCGCATCGGTGACATTTTCTTCGCCCTGCCGCTGATCCTGGGCGCCATCATCGTGATGCAGCTGCCGGCGTTCCGCGAGAACAAGAGCGTGTGGACGGTGATCGTGACCTTGACGATCTTCGGCTGGCCGCAGGTGGCCCGCATCGCCCGCGGTGCGGTCATCGAATCGCGGGCGGCCGACTACGTGAAGGCCTCCCGGGCCCTGGGCCTGTCCAAGTTCAGCGCCCTGGTCAAGCACGTGATCCCGAACTCGCTGGCCCCGATCATCGTGATCGCGACCGTGAACCTGGGCATCTACATCGTGGCCGAGGCGACGCTGTCCTTCCTGGGCATTGGCCTGCCGCCGGACGTGATGAGCTGGGGTAACGATATCGCCGCAGCCCAGACCCAGCTGCGCAACAACCCGTGGGTGCTGTTCTGGCCCGCACTGTTCCTCTCCGCCACCGTGCTCAGCTTCATCATGCTCGGCGATGCCGTGCGTGATGCGCTGGATCCCAAGTCCCGGAAGGGGGCCTAGTCATGGCTGAGACCCAAACTCCGCAGCCGCTGCTGGAAATCAAGGACCTGGCCATCACCTTCTCCACCCCGGACGGGCCGGTGCACGCGGTACGCGATGCCAACCTGACCGTCATGCCGGGGGAGACCGTGGCAATCGTAGGCGAGTCCGGTTCGGGCAAGTCCACCACCGCGCTGTCGGCCATCGGCCTGCTGCCGGGCAACGGCAAGGTCTCCTCGGGGCAGATCCTCTTCGATGGGGAGGACATTGCCCAGGCCAGCGAGAAGCGCTTCGTGCAGCTGCGCGGCAACCAGATCGGCATGGTCCCGCAGGACCCGATGAGCAACCTGAACCCGGTGTGGAAGATCGGCTTCCAGGTGCGCGAGACGCTCAAGGCCAACGGCCTGGCCGGGAAGAACCCGAAGGAACGGGTCTCCCAGGTGCTGGCCGACGCCGGGCTGCCGGACCCGGAAACCCGTGCCGGGCAGTACCCGCACGAGTTCTCCGGCGGCATGCGCCAGCGTGCGCTGATCGCCATTGGCCTGGCCTGCCGTCCGCGGCTGCTGATCGCCGATGAACCGACCAGCGCGCTGGACGTGACCGTGCAGCAGCAGATCCTGGATCACCTGGACACCATGACCAGCGAACTGGGCACCGCGGTGCTGCTGATCACCCACGACCTGGGCCTGGCCGCCGAACGCGCCGAGAAGGTTGTGGTGATGTACAAGGGGCGGGTGGTTGAATCCGGCCCGGCCCTGGAGCTGCTGCGCAATCCGCAGCACCCGTACACCAAGCGCCTGATCGCCAAGGCCCCATCCCTGGCTAGCCAGCGGGTGGACCCCTCCGAGGGGGCGGGAGCCAAGGCGAAGGATGAGCTGCTGAAGATCACGGACCTGACCAAGGTCTTCGATATCCGCCGCGGTTTTGGGCGCAAGGACAAGTTCACCGCGGTGGACAAGGTCTCCTTCTCGATCCCACGCGGCACCACCACCGCAGTGGTGGGCGAATCCGGGTCGGGCAAGTCCACCATTGCCCAGATGGTGCTGAACCTGCTGGAGCCGACCAGCGGGGAGATCGAATTCGACGGTGAGAAGATGGGCAAGCTCAGCGAGAAGGAACTGTTCAAGTTCCGTCGCCGGGTCCAGCCCATCTTCCAGGACCCCTACGGGTCCCTGGACCCGATGTTCTCGATCTACCGCACCATCGAGGAACCGTTGCGCATCCACGGGATCGGCAACTCGGCCAGCCGGCAGAAGCGGGTGAAGGAACTGCTGGACCAGGTCTCGATGCCGGCCTCGACCATGCACCGCTTCCCGAATGAGCTCTCCGGTGGCCAGCGCCAGCGCATCGCCATCGCCCGTGCCCTGGCCCTGCAGCCGGAGATGATCGTGTGCGACGAGGCCGTCTCGGCCCTGGACGTGCTGGTCCAGGCCCAGGTGCTGGAGCTGCTCGATGAGCTGCAGCGCGAGCTGGGGCTGACCTACCTGTTCATTACCCACGACCTGGCGGTGGTGCGCCAGATCGCCGACCACGTCTGCGTCATGGAGCGCGGGCAGATCGTTGAACAGGGCACGGCCGATGACATCTTCAACGATGCCAAGACCGAGTACACCCGCAACCTGCTCGGCGCGATCCCGGGGGCGACCCTGATCTAGCCGCAGCCAGGGCCGCGGGCCCGCGGTGCGCGGGTTCCGTCACGAACAGGCGCCACCGATCCCATCTGGGATCGGTGGCGCCTGTTTTCGTCGTTCAAGACGCAAATTCAGGAAATGCTTCGGATTCTTACCTCCTGAAGCAGATGTTGCAAAAATGTTATAAAGCAATTCCTTGAGGTTGGGCGCATCCTAACGCGTTCCCATTGAATTTTCCCAATGTGAAAGAGTTCCTTGATTTCTCGCGGATATGAGAGCCGCGTCACGATACGGGTGGGTAACTATGGCGCATAACACCGCGTTACGAGAGCTGGCTCACGCGGAATCTGAAGCGCTCTTTTTATATCCAAGGACCCAAAAACCCGCTAGTCTATTGCTCAACGGAATCCATCGTGTGATGTATTCCACATGGAACCGAGGGTTCTTCACCGTTTGCTCGATCATCTCAAGGAGGCGAAATGCGCTTTCAACGCGTTTCGAAGGCCGTAGCGCTGGGCGCTGCTTTGGCCTTTACCATGTCGGCCTGTGCACCGGGTGGATCCGATGCACCGCAGGAAAGCGGGTCGGCGACCCAGAACGGCGGAGGCGGCGGCGACGCCAGCACCACCGGCCTGGCCGACCTGGGTGACATCACCACCAAGGACGACACCATCACCGTCAGCGTGGGTGCACCGGAGTTCATTAGCTACAACGGCTTCACTCCGCAGACCTACTCGACCTACAACTCGGCCATCACCGACCGCCTGGTCTCGGGCTTCTCCTACTTCGGCACCGATGGAAAGATCTACGCCAACGAGGACCTGGGATCCTACGAGAAGGTCAGCGACGACCCGCTGACCATCGAGTACACCATCTCCGATGATGCCAAGTGGTCCGATGGCACCCCGATCACCACCGCGGACGCGGTGCTGGCCTGGGCCATCCAGAACCCGAACCTGAAGGACGGGGACAAGGCCCTGTTCGACTCGGTTTCCCAGGACCTGGGTGACACCGTCCCCAAGGGCCCTGAAGGCGAACCGGACAGCAAGAAGTTCACCGTGACCTTCAAGGCCCCGGATCCGGACTGGGAAATCCAGACCTGGATGGTCAGCCCGGCCCACGTGGTCGCCAAGCAGGGCGGCATGTCCACCGAGGAAATGGTGGAGGCCGTGCGCAACGGCGACGGCAAGGCGCTGAAGAAGGCCGCCGAGTTCTGGAACACCGGATGGAACACCGACCCGGGCAAGCTGCCCGACGAGGCGCTGATCCCGTCCTCCGGCCCCTACAAGCTGGACAGCTGGCAGGCCGGTGAGTCGGTGACCCTGGTGGCCAATGAGAACTACTACGGCACCCCGGCAGCGACCAAGAACATCACCTTCCGCTTCTCCGCCGACAACACCATGGTGCAGTCGCTGGAGAACCAGGACCTGAACGTCATTGCTCCGCAGCCCACCGTGGACACCCTGACCCAGCTGGAGGCCTTGGGGGATTCGGTAACCGTGTTGACGGGTGACACCTTGACCTGGGAGCACCTGGACTTCAACTTCCGTGATGGCAACGCGATGACCGATCCGGAACTGCGCAAGGCCTTCGCCATGTGCGTTCCGCGCCAGGAAATCGTGGACAACCTGATCAAGCCGTTGAACCCGGACGCCAAGGTGATGAACCTGCGCGAGGTCTTCCCCTTCCAGGAGAACTACCAGGAAGTGGTCGATGCAGCCTATGACGGCCGCTACGACGAGGTGGACGTTGACGGGGCCAAGAAGATCCTGGAGGACAACGACGCGGTGGGCACCAAGGTGCGCATCGGCTACTCCTCGCCGAACGAACGCCGCACCAACGAGGTGGCAGCGATCAAGTCCTCCTGTGACAAGGCGGGCTTCAAGGTCGAGGACGCCGGTGATCCGCAGTTCTTCGCCCCGGGCGGTACCCAGGAACGTGGTGACTACGAGGTAGCACTGTTCGCCTGGGCCGGTTCCGGCCAGATCTCCTCGGGCCAGAACATCTACTCCACCGGCAAGCCGCAGAACTACGGCAAGTTCTCCAACAAGGAAGTTGACCAGGCATGGGAGACCCTGGCCGGATCGCTGGACCCGGCCGTGCACCTGGAGCAGACCAAGAAGATCGAAAAGCTGCTGTGGGATGAGCTGTACGGCATCCCGCTGTTCGCCCACCCGGGTCTGAACGCAGCCAGCTCCGACATCGACAACGTCCGCTTCACCGCCACCCAGAGCGGCATTGTTTGGAACGCCGAACAGTGGGTGCGAGCAGAGTAGCAGTCCCCGGACCGCTAGCTGACTCCAACCGCTGAACGCCTGTGGGGCCCGACCCATCGGTCGGGCCCCACAGCATGCCCGCGGCCAGCCCACCGGCTGCCCACAGCGTTCACGGTGCCGTAGAGAGTAGGTAAACACACCGTGCTGAAATACATCCTCAAGCGACTGGCCTCCGCCCTGGGCGTGCTGCTGGGCGCCTCACTGCTGCTGTACATCCTGGTCATCAATTCCGGTGACCCCCTGGGCGATCTTCGGGAGTCCAACGCCGACAACCGCGAATTTCTCATGCAGCAGCGCATCGAGTACATGGAGCTGGACCAACCCTGGTACGGCCGGTACCTGGGCTGGCTAGCCGGTGCCTCCCGCTGCCTGATCGGGCAATGTGACCTGGGCCGGAACATCAACGGCATCGAGGTCTCCGGACTGCTGTCCAACGCCGCCTCCTCGACCCTGCGACTGGTGGTGCTGGCCACCATCATCGCGGCCATCGTCGGCATCGCCATCGGTGTGCTGACCGCGGTCCGCCAGTACTCGGGCCTGGACTACCTGGTCACCTTCCTGACCTTCCTCTTCTTCTCCCTGCCGGTATTCTGGGCCGCGGTGCTGCTGAAGAACTACATGGCCATCGAATTCAACAACTGGATCGCCGCGCCCCACATCACGCTGGGCACCTCCATACTGATCGGCATCATCGCCGGTGTGATCCTGCAAATGCTGCTGGGCGGCTCGCTCAAGCGCCGGGGACTGACCCTGGTCGTCACCGCCGTGTTCGTGCCGCTGATGCTGCAGTACTCCCTGTGGCTGAACTTCTACCGCTACCCGCAGATGGGGCCGGCGGTCATCGTGGTGCTCACCGGGCTGGTGGCGCTCAGCGCCACCGCCATGAGCGTGGGCCTGAAGGAACGCCGCGTCCTGTACCCGGCACTGATCACCACCGCACTGGTGCTGGTGATCTACTACGCCAGCTTCAACCTGCTGCTGGAACCCAACGTCTGGGTCCTGCTGCTGGGCCTGATCCTGGCCCTGGCCCTGCCGGCCGTCATTGGCCGGATGATGGGCGGGCGGCTGCGCAAGGCGGCGATGAGCGTCAGCATGCTGGTGGGCTTCACCGGTGCCGCATTGACCGTGATCGACCACCTGTTCCGCGCCTGGCCGGGATTCATGAAGATCAAGTCCCGCCCCATTTCCACGATCGGCTCCTCGACCCCGAACCTGGAGGGCGGGTTCTGGGACCACTTCCTGGACAATGGCACCCAGCTGCTGCTGCCCACCATCCTGCTGGCGATCATTTCCCTGGCCAGCTACTCGCGCTACACCCGCTCCTCGATGCTTGAGGTGCAGCAGCAGGATTACATCCGCACCGCGCGCTCCAAGGGCCTGGCCGAACGCACCGTGATCTTCCGTCACGCCTTCCGCAACGCGCTGATCCCGATCGCCACCATCGCGGCCTTCGACTTCGCCGGGCTGATCGGCGGCGCGGTGATCACCGAAACCGTGTTCGGCTGGAAGGGCATGGGCGAAATGTTCACCACCGGGCTGCGCGCCGTGGACCCGAACCCGGTGATGGCCTTCTTCCTGGTGACCGGCACCGCCGCGATCCTGTTCAACCTGCTGGCCGACATCGTCTACGCGCTGCTTGACCCGCGCATTCGCGTATAGGACGGATCAGATGGCAAAGCATAGAAATTCAGGGTGGGACACCGAAGGACACACCATGAGCAACACCAATGACACCGAGCGTCAGGGCTCCCTGCCGCGCGAACCGATGCCGGATGACGTGACCACCGGCGAGCAGCTGCATGGCAGCGAGCCGATTGAGGATCCGCTGGAGCAAAACCTCACCTCGATCGCCGAGGTGGAGGACGCCAAGCTCTCCCGCAACGACGAGCAGTCCAAGAGCCAGGGACGCATTGTCCTGGAACGCTGCATGCGCCACCGTCCGGCCATGATCTCCTCCGCGGTGCTGATCCTCATTACCGTCGTGGCGTTCACCTCCATCGGCTACGGACCGATTCCCGGCTGGTGGGGCCAGTCCTACCTGAATGCCGGAGAAGTCGTCAACGGCGGCAAGCCGACGATGAGCCTGCTGCCCACCTGGCTGGGTGGCTCCGGCTTCCAGATCGGGGAGCACCCGTTCGGGCAGGATTCAATTGGCAAGGACTACTTCGCGCTGGTGATGAACGGGACCCAGAAGTCCATCATCATTGGCGTGGTGGTGGGCCTGGTCTCCACCTTCATCGGCTCGATCGTCGGCGCGATCGCCGGCTACTTCCGTGGGTGGGTCGATGAGGTGCTGATGCGCCTGACCGATCTGTTCATCGTGATCCCGCTGCTGGTGCTGGCCGCAGTGCTCGGCCAAATGGCCGGCGCCTCCTCCGGTTCGATCATCACCCTGGCCCTGGTGCTGGGCCTGGTGACCTGGACGGGCCTGGCCCGCCTGGTGCGCGGCGAGGTGCTCTCCCTGCGGGAACGCGAGTACGTCGCCGCCGCCCAGGCCATGGGCTCCAAGACCGGCCGGGTGGTCTTCAAGCACCTGCTGCCCAACACCATCGGGGTGATCGTGGTCAACGCGACCTTCGCGATTGCCGGGGCGATCCTGCTTGAGTCCTCGTTGTCCTTCCTGGGCTTCGGGGTCAAGGCGCCCGAGTCCTCGCTGGGCCTGTTGATCAGCCAATACCAGAACGCGTTCACCTCCCGCCCGTGGCTGTTCTGGTGGCCGGGCATGATCATCGTGGCCATCGCATTGAGCGTGAACTTCCTCGGTGACGGGCTGCGCGACGCGTTCGACCCGCGCCAGACCTTTAGGGCACGCCGCCGCCGACTGTCGCTGAAGATCCGGAAGGAGCAGGCATGAGCACCGAGATGAGCGAAAACTACGCACTGAGCTTCAAGGACTTGAAGGTCACCTTCGAAACCGAGAGCCGTGACGTGCATGCGGTGAAGGGGCTGAGCCTTGAGGTGCGTCCCGGGGAAGTGGTGGCGCTGGTCGGCGAGTCCGGTTCGGGCAAGTCGGTCACCTCCACCGCGGCCATGGGGCTGCTGCCGGGCAACGCGAACGTGAGCGGAGCGGCCCGGGTGGGCAACGTCAACGTGGTGGGACTGGACCAGGGACGGATCCGCAAGATGCGCGCCACCGACATCGCCATGGTCTTCCAGGAGCCGATGACGGCCCTGAACCCGGTGCTCACCGTTGAGCGCCAGCTGACCGAGGCGCTGGAGCTGCACGGAATCGCCTACGGCAAGGAGGCGACCGCCCGGGCGGTGGAACTGCTGAGCATGGTGGGGATCCCGGACCCCGAACGCCGTATCCGCCAGTACCCGCACCAGTTCTCCGGCGGCCAGCGCCAGCGCATCGTCATCGCCATGGCGATTTCCTGCGACCCGAAGGTGATCATCGCCGACGAGCCGACCACGGCGCTGGATGTGACAGTGCAGGCCGAAATCCTGGACTTGCTGCGCGAACTGAAGGACCGGCTGAACACCGGCATCCTGCTGATCACCCACAATATGGGCGTGGTCGCGGACATGGCCGACCGGGTCGCGGTGATGTTCCAGGGAAACCTGGTGGAAACCGGGACCGTGGACCAGGTGCTGCTCAGCCCCCGCCACGAATACACGCAACGGCTGCTGGCCGCCGTGCCCAAGCTGCGCGAATTCTCGCTGAACGGCACCGGCTCGCACGCGGCGGAAACCCATGCCAGCCAGGGTGCCCGACCCGGGCGGGAACTGGTGCTGGAGGCCAAGGACCTGGTCCTGGAGTACGACATGCGCGGCACCAAGTACCGGGCGGTGGAGGGAGTTTCCTTCGACATCGCCAAGGGTGAGGTGCTGGGCATCGTGGGGGAGTCCGGTTCGGGCAAATCCACGGTGGCCAAGGCGGTGCTCGGCCTGCTGCCGGTCGCCGAGGGCAGCCTGCTGGTGCAGGGCAACAACCTGCCCAAGCTCTCCCCGCGCCAGGCCCGGGAGGTGCGCAAGTCCATTGGGGTGATCTTCCAGGACCCGGCCGCCTCCCTGAACCCGCGCTTCCCGATCGGTGAGTGCATCACCGAGCCGATGGTGGTGCACAAGGTGGGGAACAAGGCCTCGCGGATTAAGCGCGCCCAGGAGCTGCTGGACGCGGTGAAGCTGCCGCGCAACGTGATCAACCGCTACCCGCACGAGCTCTCCGGCGGGCAGCGCCAGCGCATCTGCATTGCCCGGGCGCTGACGCTCAGCCCGCAGCTGCTGATCGCGGACGAGCCGACCAGTGCGCTGGACGTCTCGGTACAGGCCGTGGTGCTGGAGATGCTGCAGGATCTGCAGCGCGACTTCAACTTCGCCTGCCTGTTCGTCAGCCACGACCTGGCGGTGGTGGACATGCTGGCCGATTCGGTGGTGGTCATGCAAAACGGCAAGGCGGTGGAGCAGGGCCGGGTCACCGATGTGCTGCACGCCCCGCAGCATGACTACACCCGCCGCCTGCTGGCCGCGGCCCCGGTGCCCGACCCGCACCAGCAGGCCGAACGCCGTGCAGCGTGGCGGATCCTGAACAAGTCATAGCCGCGCAGCGGTGAACCGAACTGCCTGCGGTGCCCGGTCCTGGGGGGACGGGTGCCGCAGGCTCTTTTTATGCCAACGACGGTAAAGGCCCCCGCGACGGCGAGGGTCGCGGGGGCCCCAGGCGTGCAATGGCCGTTCTGGGGTTAAACAGCACCGGGTGAAACAGGAGCCGCGATGGCGGCACGTCCTGTTTCACCCGGTGGTGGCCGGCGCGGCGTCGTTGGCGCGCGGCGGGCAGCTAGTCCAGCTGCATGACGTTTTCGGTGACCACTTCGGCGCGGGAGTTGGAAAAGACATCCTCGGTGCCCACCAGCTTGAAGCCCCGGCGTTCCAGGACCTTGATCGATCCCAGGTTGTCCTGCACCACGTGGGCGAGCAGCGGACGCTTGGTGTATTCGGCGAGGAAGGCATCCACGGCGCTGGTGGTGATGCCCTTGCCCCAGAACTTGCTGGAGGTCCAGAAGTTGATCTCCGGGGTCTTCTCATGCTCGAAGACCAGGATGGACCCGGCCACCTCGCCCTCGTGCTCGATGGTGCGCACAATGACCTTGGGGTCATTGAGGATGGAGGACCAGTGGTGGTTGAACACCGAGCGGTCCGAGGGATTGCGCGCCTGATAGGCAGCCATCAGGTTGGCCTCCGGCTCCTGCTGGTGGGCGAAGAAGTCGTCGAGGTCGGAAGGGCGCACTTCACGTAGATGCACGAGAACAGCCTTTCGTCTTGAAACGGGGACCGCATCGGTCGATACGGCATCAAAATGGGTGGTCGGCACTAGCCTACCGGGGAAGTGAGGGCGGCGAGAGCCATCTGGGACAGCAGCGCCTTCAAACCGGACTTCTTGGTGCGCGGGTTGTGAACCGAATGTGACGTCGAGTTCAGCAGCCCGAAGACCGCATGGGCCCGGAAGCGATTGATTTGCGAGGTCGCGTTCGGGTGCAGCTTGCCCAGCTGGTCCGTCCACAACCCGATGTAGGAGTTCTGCAGCTTGCGAACCAGCTGCAGCTCATTCTTGGGCAGCGACTTCAGGTCGCGGTCCTGCACCTGGATGATGTCCGGGCGCGAGAGCGAGAAGTCGGTGTGGAAGTCCACCAGTCGGCCCAGCACCTCCAGCGGCTCACCGCCGGAACCCACCGCCTTCTGCCCGCCGTCGAGGATGTCCTTGGACATGTCCACCATCAGCGCGATCAGCACGGCCTGCTTGCCGGAGAAATGCCGGTACACCGCCGGCCCGGAAATCCCGCAGGCCGCCCCCAGATCCTCCAGTGACACCCCGGCGTAGCCGTGCAGGGCAAAGAGCCGGGTGGCCTCGCGCAACAGGGACTCGCGCCGCTCGGCCTTGGCCCGCTCACGCTCGGTCGGCTCGCTCAGATGCGGGTAGCTCCTGGCCATGTGAACGCCCCCTTGCACTCGTGGTTCGGCTAACGCTAGACAAGTGTGAACTGCGCCACTAGTCTCGAATTAGTTAATCATTATTAACCTTACGTGCTGTGCCGGGGCGACTCAACGCATTACGCACCGGCACCGCCAAGTCCCTCGCCGTCCCCGGGACCCACCGGCACCCAGGTGCGGCGCGGCCAAGCTGTGGAGGAAGACTCGCATGTTGGAACACGAACTGGATGAGAGCTACCAGGACCTGGTGCAGGTAGTCCGCGAATTTGCCCGTGAGGTTGTTGCCCCGGTCAGCGCCCACCATGATGCCACCCACACCTTCCCGTATGAGGTTGTGGCGCAAATGGGGGAGCTGGGGCTGTTCGGGCTGCCCATCAGTGAGGACTACGGCGGCATGGGCGGGGACTACTTCGCCCTGGCCCTGGCGCTGGAGGAACTGGGGCGGGTGGACCAGTCGGTGGCCATCACCCTGGAAGCCGGGGTGTCCCTGGGCGCCATGCCGATCTACCGTTTTGGCTCCGAGGAGCAGAAGCAGCGCTGGCTGCCGGAACTGGCCGCCGGCACAAAGCTGGGCGGCTTTGGGCTGACCGAGCCGGGCGCCGGATCCGACGCCTCGGCCTCCAAGACCAAGGCCGTGCTGCAGGACGGGCAGTGGAAGATCAATGGGGCCAAGGAGTTCATCACCAACTCCGGCACCGACATCACCTCGCACGTGAGCATTACCGCGGTCACCGGCCAGGACGCGAAAACCGGCGCCAAGGAAATCTCCGCGCTGATCGTGCCCAGCGGCACCCCCGGCTTCACCGTGGAGCCGGCCTACGACAAGGTCGGCTGGCGGGCGAGCGACACCCACCCGCTGAGCTTCAACGACGCGGTGGTTCCCGAGGAGAACCTGCTCGGCGAGCGCGGACGCGGCTACGCCTATTTCCTGAAGATCCTGGATGAGGGGCGCATCGCGATCGCGGCCCTGGCCACCGGCGCCGCCCAGGGCTGCCTGGACGAGGCCGTCGAGTATGCCAAGACCCGCACCACCTTCGGCACGGCGATCGGCAAGAACCAGGCGATCTCCTTCACCATCGCGCGCATGGCCTCCCGGGTGCACTCGGCCCGCCTGGCCTATTATGCGGCGGCGGCGAAGATGCTGGCCGGACAGGACTTCAAGATCGAGGCGGCGCATGCGAAGCTGATCGCCTCCGAGGCGGCCATGGACAATGCGCGTGATGCCACCCAGGTCTTTGGCGGCTACGGCTTCATCAACGAGTCGCTGGTGGCCCGGCACTACCGGGATTCAAAGATCCTGGAAATCGGCGAGGGCACCACCGAGGTGCAGCTGATGCTGATTGCCCGCAGCCTGGGACTGTAGGGCAGGGGCACAGATGAAGCGGATAGAGCAGCGCGGCCTGTATTTTGATGAGCTTCAGGAGGATGCGCTCTATGTGCATTCCCCGGGACGGACCATGACCGAGACCGACAACGTCCTGTTCACGACCATGACCATGAACACCCAGGCGCTGCACCTGGATGAGGTGTTCGCCAGCGCCCAGCCCCTGGGCGGGCGGGTCATGAATTCGATGTTCACCCTGGCCACCATGGTGGGCCAGTCGGTGCCGCAGCTGACCCAGGGCACCATCGTGGGGCAGCTGGGACTGTCCGAGATCAACTTCCCGCACCCGCTCTACCCGGGGGACACGCTGTACACCGAGTCGAAGGTCATCAGCCTGCGGGAGAGCAAGTCGAAACCGGGGATGGGCATTGCCACGTTCGAGCACACGGGCAAGAACCAGGACGGCGTGGTGGTGGGCACCGCCCGGCGCACCTGCCTGATGTTCACCCGGCAAGGGCACAGCGCGGCCGGGTCGGGGCAGTAGCCCGCGGCTGCACGCGGGGCAAACCACGGCGCTGCGCCGGCCCCGAACCCCAGGGTGGTTCGGGGCCGGCAGCCCAGGCTAGCTCCCGCTCTTGAAGGAGAGGTTCTTATAGGACGCGGTGCGCAGGGTGCCGCCTTCGGCCACGTGGGTTTGCATCCCGGGGGCGCGGTCGGTGTTCTGGGCGCTGACCGCCCGCCAGATCTGACCCTCGCGTTCGGCCACGAAGCTGAAGATCCCGGTGCGGGCCCCGGCCTTCTGACCGTGCTCGGTGTTCTGCCCGGTCACCTCCCACAGGGCGTGGACCACCGCATGGTCCTGGCCCAGGGGGCGCACGCGCACCTCGATCAGCGTCATGAAGCTGTCGGCGAAGATCCGTTCAAACCCGTAGGCGTGCCGGTCCATGATGGTTTCGCGGTCGTTCCACCACAGGCCCACCACGTTCACGAAGTCCGCGTCCGTGGCAAAGACGGCGCCCAGGGCCTGGGCGTCCTTCTTGTTCCAGCCTTCGGCGAAGAGCTCGGGAATCTGCTGCGGGGTGCTGGCATTCTTCACCGCCACTGCCTCGTCCGCCTGGTTGCCGTTGTTCGCCTGGTTCTCCATGAGCTGCTGCCCTCCTGCTGACGTTGCTGGGATCCGCGCCGTCCGCCAGCACCATACCGGTGCGCGCCGGCGGGGCGGTGGACCCGAGCCCAGAGTAGTGCGGCGCCCGCGCCCCAGGCGAGCCAACCGGCTCAGAATCACACCCCGGCCAGCTCTTTGGGCGCTCACAGCGTTCACGTCCATAATTGTTGGGTGAGCACCGAATCTGTATTTACCCCCGCCGGGCACCCGCGCCGCGTCACGCTGCTTGGATCCACCGGCTCCATCGGCACCCAGGGCTTGGACGTCATCGCCAAGGCCCCCGAACGCTTTAGCGTCGCCGCGCTCGCCGGAGGACGCAACCTCACCCTCCTGGCCCAGCAGGCCGTGGCCTTCCGCGCCGAACTTATCGGCTGCGCGCTGCCCGACGTGGACGCCCTGGCCTCGGCGGTCGCCCAGGCCGCCGAGGCCGCCGGGGTCAGCGGCTACCACCCGCAGCTGGTCGCCGGTGAGCAGGCGGCCACCACCGTGGCCGGGTATGAGCGTGCCGATGTGGTGCTCAACGGGATTACCGGGGCCATCGGGCTGAAGCCCACCCTGGCCGCACTGCAGGCCGGTCACCTGCTGGCGCTGGCCAACAAGGAATCCCTGATCATTGGCGGGCAGGTCGTCAAGGCCGCCGCCGCCCCAGGACAGATCGCCCCGGTGGACTCCGAACACTCGGCCCTGGCCCAGGCCCTGCGTTCGGGCACCCCAGATGAGGTGGCCAAGCTGATCGTCACCGCCTCCGGCGGACCGTTCGTCGGCTACAGCCGCGAACAGCTGCGCGAGGTCAGCCCCGAGCAGGCGCTGGCGCACCCGACCTGGGACATGGGCCGGGTGGTCACCACGAACTCGGCGACCATGGTCAACAAGGCGCTGGAGGTCATCGAGGCTCACCTGCTCTTTGACGTACCGCTGGATCGGATCGAACCGGTTGTGCACCGCCAGTCGATCGTGCATTCCATGGTCCAGTTCATTGACGGTTCGGTGATCGCCCAGGCCTCCCCGCCGGACATGCGCCTGCCGATCGCGCTGGGCATGAACTGGCCGCACCGGGTTCCCGGGGCCGCGCAGGCCTGTGATTTCTCCACCGCCGCCAGCTGGACGTTCGAGCCGCTGGATGAGCAGGTGTTCACCGCGGTGCGCCTGGCCAAGCAGGCCGCGCAGGCCTCGGCCACGCACATGGCCGTGTACAACGCGGTGAACGAGGAAGCGGTGGACGCCTTCCACGACGGCCGCATCCGCTTCACCGACATCGTGGACACCATCGAACGGGCCCTGGAGGCCTACCAGGCGCCGCAGCAGGCACCCAGCGCCGAGCTGGTGCTGGACACCGACCGCTGGGCGCGGTCCTTCGCCGGGAACTTCATCAAGGAGCTGGCATGAACACACTCATGTTCATTGGCGGGGTGCTGGTCATGGTGGTGGCGATCGCCGCCTCGATCGCCCTGCACGAGGTGGGGCACCTGCTGCCGGCCAAGAAGTTCGGGCTGCGGGTTCCGCAGTACATGATCGGCTTTGGCAAGACCCTGTTCTCCTTCAAGCGCGGGGAAACCGAGTATGGTCTCAAGGCGATCCCGCTGGGCGGCTACGTGTCCATGGTGGGCATGTACCCGCCGCGCGCCCAGGCCGTGGCGGGCAAGAAGCCCGGGCTGATGACCCGCGCGTTCGGGCAGCTGATCGATGATGCCCGCTCCCAGGCCAACGAGCAGGTGGTGGACACCGACGCGGGCCGGATGTTCTACCAGCTGCCGATCCACAAGCGGATCATCATCATGCTCGGCGGTCCGCTGGTGAACCTGGTGATCGGCTTCGTGATGATTGCGATCGTGGTGATGGGTTTCGGAGTCTCCACCGCCACCACCACGGTGTCCGAGGTGTACCAGTGCATGGCCACCGCGCAGAACGCCGACGAGGCCCAGTGCGGTGCCAACGACCGGTCCGCCCCGGCCTACGCGGCCGGGCTGCGTCCGGGGGACACCATCACCTCGGTCAACGGCCAGCCGGTGGCCCACGATGAATGGTACGAGTTGACCGGGGTGATCCGCGAGCACCCGGGCCAGAGCATCGCCCTGGAGTATGAGCGGGACGGGACCAGCCACAGCACCACGCTGACCCCCTACCTGACCGAGCGTCCGCAGCTGGATCCCAACGGCTACCCGGTGAGCGGGGATGACGGCAAGGTGCTCACCGAGCAGGTGGGGTTCGTGGGGATGAGCTCCAGTGTCCAGAACCTGCCCCAGCCGCTCAGCGCGGTGCCGGCAGTGGTGGGCAACCAGCTGACGCAGATCGGCAACGTCATCCTGCACCTGCCCCAGCGCCTGGTGGATGTGGCGCAGGCGGCCTTTGGCACCGAGGAACGCGACCCGAACGGGCCGGTGTCCGTGGTCGGGGTGGGCCGGATCGCCGGGGAAATCAACGCCTCGGACCAGTTGGGGCTGCAGGACAAGGTCGCCTCACTGATCTCGCTGATTGGCGGGCTGAACCTGGCGTTGTTCGCCTTCAACCTGATCCCGCTGCTGCCCCTGGATGGCGGGCACGTGGCCGGGGCGCTGTTCGAAGGGCTCAAGCGCTTCTTCGCCCGGCTGCGCGGGCAGAAGGACGTGGCCCCGGTGGACACGCTGAAGCTGTTGCCGCTGACCTACGTGGTGGTGGTGGGCATGATGATCATGGGCGGGCTCTTAATATACGCGGACATCTTCAAACCCATCCAGATCTTCTAGGCGCCGTGCCGCTACGCTGAAACCATGAAAGTTTTTGCCGTTGAATACGTGTACGCCGAAGATTCCGAAGAACTGCGCAATGAGCACCGCCCGACCCACCGCGGGTACCTGTCCGAATTCCTTGAATCCGACGGTCCGGTGCAGCTGCTGGCCTCCGGGCCGTGCCCGATCACCGATGGGGCGCTGCTGATCATGCGGGCCGAGTCGGAAGAGGCGCTGCGCAAGGTGCTGGATGAGGATCCGTTCAACAAGACCGGCGCCCTGGACAAGACCGTGATCACCCAGTGGAATCCGGTCACCGGCCTGCTGAAGGAATACTCCTCGTAGGCCACAATCCTGCCTTTCCGGTGAACCGCTCGGTGCCTGGCGCACAGGTGCGGGAAATTCCCGGCCCATCAGCAATGGTGGGCCGGGAGTCCTGTTTTAACGCCCCCGCACCCCAGGGGGAACAGCCGATGCGGGTTAGGTGGGAAAACACCGTGAAATCCTCCCGGTGGTTGGCCGGGTCCGGGCTGCCCGGTAGCGTGCGGAGCACAGAAGGACGCACCGGCACCACCGGTGCGCCCCGGACCGACCGCGGAGGACCACCGGCCATGGCCACTGACATGCGCATCGATCAGGACAAACTGCATCAGTACCTCAGCGAGCACCTCTTGGGCTCCCACTCCGGGCTGGAACACTTCAAGGCAGCCGTCGAAACATGGCAGGGCACGGCCAATGAACAGCGTCTGATCTCCCTGGAGAATCAGGTGCACGCCGACCAGGAGGACCTGAAGCGGATCATTGCCCAGCTGGGTTTCGAAGAGCACAAGGCCTTGAAACTCTTTGCCCCTCTCGCCTGGATCGTGGGGCGCTTTAACCCGTTCAACCCCTCCCGCATGCGACGGCTCTCGCTGGCCCAGGTGCAGCTGGATGTGCTGACCGGCCTGCTGAACGCCAAGCTGCGCATGTGGCGAACCCTGGAGCTGATGGTCCCCGAGGAGCCGCGGCTGGATCCGGAACTGCTGGCGGACCTGGCCCGGCGGGCCGAGGACCAGATCAGTCAACTGTGCGATATCAGCAACGACTCTTGGAAGGACCGCTTCATCGACAAGGGCTAGGCGCACAGCCGAGCAGGAAGCCGACCGTCCCGGCCAGGGACGGTAAAGAACAGGAACAGGGGAGAACGAGCAATGGTGTTGCGTGCGAACGTGGTGGGTTCTGGACCCAATGGCCTGACCGCTGCGGCGGTGCTGGCCGAGCACGGGGTGCAGGTGCAGCTTTTCGAGCGCAACGCTGTGGTTGGCGGTGCCGCCGCCTCGGGCCACACCCTGGGTGATGATGTCACCGTGGACCTGGGCGCGGCGGCGCACCCCTTCGCCTACGGCAGCCCGGCATTCGCGCATCTGGGACTGACCGAGGCGGGGCTGGAGTGGGCGTTCCACGACTACCCGCTGGCCCACCCGCTGGACGGGGCCGACTCGGTGCTCCTGCACCGGGGCATGGAGGCCACGGTGGAGCAGTTCCCCCAGGATGCGCGGGCCTGGCGGGTACTGCATTCCCCGTTCGTGCGCCGCCCTGCCGAGATCCTGCGCAACGCCACCAGTCCACTGACCCGCATCCCGCCGCACCCGGTGCTGATGGCCGGATTCGGGATGCGTGCACTGGTGCCCACCGCGCTGCTCGGCCCGGCAATGTTCCGCAGCCGCCAGGCCCGGGCCCTGTTCGCCGGGGCCAGCGCCCACTCCATGCTGCCCATGGAGCACCCGTTCACCTCCGGGTTCGGAGTCCTGTTCGGTGCGCTGGGCCAGACCTGGGGCTGGCCGGTGGCAGGCGGCGGCACCGGATCCATTGCCGCAGCCCTGGAACGGGTGGTCCGCCAGCGCGGGGTGCAGATCCACACCCAGGTGCCCATCCAGGACCTGGATGAGCTGCCTCCGGCCGAACTAAACCTGCTGGACATCACCCCGCGCCAGGTCCTGCAGCTGGCCGGGGACCGGCTTTCGGCCCGATACCGCACGCAGCTGGGGCGCTGGCGCTACGGCACCGCCGCCCACAAGGTCGATTACCTGCTGGACGGCCCGGTACCGTGGCGGGATCCACGCACCGCCAATGCCGGCACCGTGCACGTGGTGGGCAATGCCGAGGAACTGGTCGCGGCCGAACGCGAGGTCGCCCGTGGTCGGCTGCCCGAGCGCCCGTTTGTCATGGTGGTCCAGCCGTCCTCCGCCGACGCCTCGCGGGCCCCGGCCGGAAAGCACGTGGTGTGGGCCTATGCCCACGTGCCGCAGGGCTACCAGGGCCCGGCCGGGGAGAAGATTGATGAGCAGATTGAACGCTTCGCCCCCGGCTTCCGGGATCGAGTCCTGCGCCGGGTGGAAACGGACCCGACCGCACTGGAGGCCTGGAACCCGAACCTGGTGGGCGGGGACATCGGCGGCGGTGCGTTGAACGGGCTGCAGCAGTTCCTGCGGCCCACCGCGTCCCTGACCCCGTACCGGCTTGGGGTGCCCGGGCTGTACATGTGCTCCTCCTCCACCCCACCGGGCGGGGGAGTGCACGGCATGGCCGGATGGCATGCGGCGCGTCAGGCGCTGAAGGATTCCGGGATCCGGGTCTGAACCGGCAGGCCTGATCGGGACAGGAGACAGGGGCAGAGGGGCCTTCAGACCGTGTCCGCGGTCGGCCGGCCCCCGGTCCTGGGACGGGTCGCGGCGTACCAGCCGATAAACAGCAGCACGATCAGGCCAACGTCCACCGCATCCCCGCCGTAGTACATCAGCTGGGCCCCAGCCCGCCCATCCGCGGCCTCCACTCCGACGGGCGGATGCGCGTACAACCACTTCGCCAGAATTGCGTGGGCCGCGATGAAGCTGACCAGCACCGTGGCCCGCATCCGGAACGAGGCCCGGTGCGGATCCGGATCTCCGCCAACCACGGAGGCGGTGAACACGTACCCGGCCAGGAAGATGTGCACGTGAACCACCGCATGGAGCAGCACCGAGGAATGCATGAGGTGATACAGGTCCGTGGTGTAGAGCAGCCACAGCCCGCCGGCGTTCAGGATGCCGGCAACGAACGGATGGGTGAGCACCCGAATCGGGGCCGAGCGCAGCAGCCGGGTCACTGCCCGCGCCTGCCTCACCGGCAGGGCGCGCAGGGCCAGCGTGATCGGGCGGGCCAGCACCAGCAGCAGCGGGGCGAGCATGCCCAGCAGCAGGTGCCCGAACATGTGGGCGGTAAAACTGGTGTGGGCGGCCGTCGCCACCGGTCCAGCCAGCCCGGCCGCGGCACACAATAGCCCCGCATACCAGGCGAGCGTGCGGGGCGCCGGCCAGCGGCCGCGGTTCCGGGAGGTGATCAGTCCCGCCGCGTAACCGAACGCAGCTGCCGCCAACAGCAACACGGCCACAACCTCAAACACCTGCCAGCCCAGGGGCTGGTGGCCATGGGCTGCCAACAGGGCGGCATGGTGGGTATGTCCCATGAAACCGCCTACGTGTCCGTGCGGTGCGGCCGGGCGGGCCACAGGATCAGCAGCCCAACCAGCAGCAGCACCATGGCCGACCCAATCCAGATCGCGTCGTAGGGCAGCAGATCCACGTCGTAGCGGATCTGATGGATTCGCAGGATCTTGTGGTCCACAATCCCGTCAAAGAGCTGGAAGAAGCCCACCCCGGCGATCAACGCACCGCTCCAGCGTTTCCAATTCACGTCGCCCCGGCGCCGCACATCGGCCAGCAGGAACAACCCCCAGATGGTGATGAACCAGCCAAAGGCATGGAAGAACCCGTCGGCGGTCAACGCGACCTCGGTGGTGGACAGGTCATAGAAGTGATGCCACTGCAGCCCGAGGTGAAAGATGAACAGGTCGATCATCGATGCGGCGATGCCGCAACCGAACAGGAACCCGGAGAGGATGGTGCGCCGGGCGGGGTTGATGCCGCCTCGATCCGGCCCGGAGCGTGCCGGCGCACCCCGCCGGTCATTTGCCTCAGCACTGGACATCAGAAAACCTCCGCTTCGGTGTCAGACCATGCCATTGTGTCCCCTATGGGAGCCTGCCCACCCTCGAATCTGCGTGCCGCCTGCCCAGCGCTGTCGCGCCGACTGGCAACCGATGGGCACCCCTTTCCATTTCCCACCGCTGCTGTTAAGTCCCGGCCGCAGCCACTTTGCTCCAGGACGGCTCCGTGCACAGCGGCATCCAAGACCCTAAGAATCCTCGCGCCCACAACCGGAAACCGCAATGGGGCCGCCCTGTTTCCTCGGGGACCTTCAGGCAACGTTCCGTACCCTCCTCGGAGGCGGGCAGGTCCTCAGCGGACATGGCATGAATGGGCCATGGACTGGAATTCAATCTTGGCCCCGACCCTGCCCTTGCTGGAGGTGGTGGTGCGCGGAACCATCATCTTCCTTGCCTTGCTCATCCTGATGCGTGTGGTCGGTCAGCGGGAATCCGGGGGCCTGGGCATCACCGACGTGCTCTTGGTGTTGCTGGTGGCCCAGGCGGCAGCCCCGGGACTGAACGGCGAGGGGGAGTCGATTGGGGACGGACTGATCCTGATCGTCACGATGCTGGTGTGGAGTGTCATTGTTGATGCGCTGGCTTATCGTTTCCCCTTCGTCGCTCGACTGCTCAAGGCCAAGCCGAAGCTGCTGATCAAGAACGGCAGGCTAAACCGGAAGGTCATGCTCCGAGAATTCATGACCCGGGCGGAAGTGGAATCACAACTGCGTCTGCACGGGATTGAAGAAGTTGGGCAGGTTGAACGGGCCTATGTGGAACCCAACGGGATGATCAGCATCGTCCGCCGTGACGGAGGGGAAAGCGAACCCACCGACCCGCCCTTCTGATCAAGGCTCCTGCCGTCCACTGATCCCCGTCGCGGACTGGATGTGGCGCTTCACGCCTCAGGCGGCGTCCGGTTCGGCTTCTGCGCCTTCTGGCCGCTTCTGCCAGGGCCAACGCCCGGTAATCTCCAATTCCAGCGACCAGCTGAGGAAGGTTCGGATCAGCACAATCGCGGCGAGCACCGCAACGCTTTCCATGGACGGGGTGACCGCCACGGTGCGAATGATATCGGCCGCCACCAGCAGTTCAAGGCCCAGCAGGATGGAGCGCCCCAGAAACTGGCGGAACTTTCGGTAGACCTCGCCCTCGCGGCGTAGCAACCGGGTGGCGGCGAAGAGCGCGGCCAGCAGCGTACCGATAATAACGGCGGCAACGCCGACGGCATCCACGGCCCGCCCAGCGGAATCGATGAAGTGTTGAAAGCTGTCCATGTTTTCCTCCTGGTGTCGGATCGGTTCTTGTTCCTTACCGTAGGACTCCGGCTATGCCGGCGAAATGGGTTCAAAGGTTCTCCGAAGTTGGGAGCAGAACGATTCCCAGGGGCAGGAGCACGGAACGCTCTGTCCCCTGGCAATCCACCCGCAAGCCGGCGCGGGGCGGAAACCAGAACGCTGGCCGTGTCCAGCGTCACAGCCCTCAAACGGAATGCAGTACGGAAGGGTACTGTTTAGGTAGTTGAAGCGTCATCAGTATGACGCGGTGTTCTAGCTTCACTATCTAAGGAGACGCCCTATGGCGACCAAGGTCCTGACCCTTGTCGGTTCCCTGCGCAATGGTTCCACCAACCGCCAGCTGGCCGAGGCCACTGTCGAAAACGCCCCGGAAGGCGTGGAAGTCAGCGTGTATTCCGGCCTGGAGAACCTGCCGTTCTACAACGAGGACAAGGACGTCGAGGGCCAGGTTCCCGCCGCCGCCGCGGCCCTGCGTGCCGCAGTGGCCGAGGCCGACGCCCTGCTGGTGGTTTCCCCGGAGTACAACGGAACCATGCCGGCCGTGCTGAAGAATGCCATTGACTGGCTCTCACGCCCCTTCGGCGCCTCGGCGGCCACCGGCCTGCCGACCGCAGTCATCGGCACCGCCTTCGGGCAGTACGGTGGAGTGTGGGCCCAGGATGAGGCCCGCAAGGCCCTGGGAATCGCCGGCGCCAAGGTGATCGAGGACATCAAGATCGCCATCCCGAACTCCGTGGTCCGCTTCGCCGAGACCCACCCGAAGGATGACGCCGAGGTGGCCGAGCAGGTCTCGGGCATGCTCAGCGACATCCGCCGCATCGCCGAAGCCAACTAGTTTCCCTCCAGGCCGTTGCCCGGCCCGCGGGCCCGACCTACCCCTTCGGGCCCACCCCCTGCGTCCCCCGCCAATCCGTTGAAGGCGGGGGACGCGTTCGTACCCGGGCGGCTATCCCGGGCCCCGGGCCGATGCGTGCACCGGTGCCCGGGTGGTTTAGCTCGCATCCGTACCCCTTCGGGCGCAGACAGTGACATACTTGGACTTGAGAACTACCTACAGATCCTTCGGAGGCCTCCATTGACTTCGGTCAAACTCGGCATGCCGGCTGCACCCCCGCCGGTCATCGCCCCCCGTCGCAAGACCCGTCAGTTTAAAGTCGGCAGCGTGGGCATCGGGTCGGACTCGCCAATCAGCGTCCAGACGATGACCACCACCAAGACGCATGACATCAATGCGACCCTGCAGCAGATCGCGGAGCTCACGGCTGCCGGCTGCGACATTGTCCGGGTGGCCTGCCCCACCGACAAGGACGCCGAGGCGCTGAAGATCATCGCGATGAAGTCGCAGATCCCGGTCATCGCGGACATCCACTTCCAGCCCAAGTACGTTTTTGCCGCCATCGAGGCCGGCTGCGGTGCGGTGCGCGTGAACCCGGGCAACATCCGCAAGTTCGATGACCAGGTCAAGGAAATCGCCCAGGCCGCCAAGGACCACGGCACCTCGATCCGCATCGGCGTCAACGGCGGATCCCTGCACCCCAAGCTGCTGAAGAAGTACGGCAAGGCAACCCCGGAGGCGCTCGTTGAGTCGGCGATCTGGGAAGCCTCCCTGTTCGAGGAACACGGTTTCCACGACTTCAAGATCTCGGTCAAGCACAGCGACCCGGTGATCATGGTGCGCGCCTACCAGCTGCTGGCAGAATCCGGGGACTGGCCGCTGCATCTGGGCGTCACCGAGGCGGGCCCGGCATTCCAAGGCACCATCAAGTCCGCGACCGCCTTCGGCGCCCTGCTCTCGCAGGGGATCGGCGACACCATCCGCGTCTCGCTCTCCGCCCCTCCGGTGGAAGAGGTCAAGGTTGGCAACCAGATCCTGGAATCGCTGAACCTGCGCCCGCGCAAGCTTGACATCGTCTCCTGCCCGTCCTGCGGACGCGCCCAGGTGGATGTCTACACGCTGGCCGACAAGGTCACCGCCGGGCTGGAAGGCATGGAGGCGCCGCTGCGCGTGGCCGTCATGGGCTGCGTCGTCAACGGGCCGGGCGAGGCCCGCGACGCCGACCTCGGGGTGGCCTCCGGCAACGGCAAGGGCCAGATCTTCGTCAAGGGCGAGGTCATCAAGACCGTGCCCGAGGATGAGATCGTGGAGACCCTGATCGAAGAGGCGCAGCGAATTGCCAGTGAGATGGGCGTGAACGATGGCGAAAATCCTGCCGCGGGTTCTCCCGTGGTTACCGTCAGCTAAGGACGAAGCCGACCAGGTAACGCGCGTGCTGGGCCGGAGCGATACCCCGGCCCTGCTCGCGATGCTGGATGAAGATCCGGTCACCAATATTTTCCTGCGGGCGCAGCTGGACCAACACCGTTCGGCTGCGCCTGACAGCTTCGCCCAGATCTTCGCGCCCAAAAATCCCGGGGAACTGAGCAATGCGTGCTGGGTGGGCGCCAATATCGTGCCCACCGCCATGCACTACACCTACGCCCAGGCCTATGCGCGTCGGGCCTTGGCCACCCGGCAGCGTTTCGCCTCGGTCTTCGGCCCGCGCGAGGCGGTAATGGCCATGGAGCCGGTGCTGGCCACCGGACCCCAGCGCATCTTCGATGTGCGCGCCAACCAGCCGCTGATGACCATCGAAGACCTTTCCCCGGTTCCGCCGGCCACCACGCTGCGCACCGCCACCCTGCAGGACTTCGATTTGGTGCTGCCCGCCAGTGCGGCCATGTTCGAAGAGGAGTTGGGCTACTCGCCGCTGGAAAGCGGGGGAGGGTACTACCGCAGCCGGGTGCGCAACATGTTGCGCCAAGGCCACACCTTCTTCGATGTGGACCAGTACGGAGAGGTGATCTTCAAGGCGGACCTGGGCACCGTGACCGCCAAGGCCACCCAAATCCAGGGCGTGTGGATCAACCCCCGCTACCGCGGGCAAGGGCTGGCCGCCGGGTACATGTCTGCCGTGGTCAACCACGCGCTGAGCTTCGCGCCGGTCGCGAGCCTATATGTCAATGACTACAACACTGCGGCGATCCGCAGCTACGAGCGCGCGGGTTTCCGCCAAATCGGCACATTCGCGACCATTCTGTTCTAACCTTTATTGAGGCGAATTGGCGCGCCCAAGGATATTTTCAAGAGCCGTGAATCATGAGGCGAAAGGCTGGGCAATGATACTGCGCAGTGGACGTCGCTTCACGGTGCTACCCCTGATGGTGGCATTATCCGCGACAATGGCTGGCTGCAGCGCGGAACCGACCGATGCCGCCGAAGGCGGTTCCCAGGCGGCGGCCATTGAACGTTCCGCGAGCCAGATGCACGATGCACTGAACGAATTTTCCCAGGGGGCCAAGGACGCTCACCTCATCGACGACGAAGAGCTGCGCCGCACCATTCCTGCCGCCCAGAGCTGGCTAAAGGACATTAAGGTCAACCCCGCTGAATGCGGCCCGATCATGGACATCCCCCTGGCTGAGCAGCTGGCCGGCGCCACCATGGCACTGCTGGAAACCGATGAGGGCACCGTGGCCGCGGCTGCCTTCAAGGACACCCAGACGCTAAACGACCAGCTGGCCAAGGACGATGAATTGTCCAGCAAATGCACCCGATACACGGTGCTGCGCGGGGACAAGCACGTGGCCTATCACCTGGCCAAGCAGCCGGTGTCCTCCGGTGCCGAGTATTCCCGCGCCCACCTGCTCACCAGCAGCGATGGCTCGGCGGCCATGCAGCAGATGGTGGTGCGCGCGGCCCACGGCAACCTGATGGTCACCATCAGCCAGCCACTGGATAGGAAAAACCAGGCGCAGCAGCTGGAACAGGCGAGCGAAGATGCCGATCGGGTGCTGGAGCTGGTGCGCGACCAGCAGTAGCCGAGAACCGCAGACCCGCGGCGGGCAGGGCGTGGTGGCGCGCCGCTTCAATTCAAATACATGGAATGAATCGATCCGAGCGGCAGAAAAATCCCGAAAAAGTTCGCGTCACGAGTTTTATTTCCAATCATTATTCTAATAGACTGCTCGAGAACGATCATCTAACTTGAGGGAGTAGCCATGAAGAAGCGTTCGCTGATGATTCTGCCGCTGGCAGCCGCATTTGCCCTGTCCGGTTGTGGAGGATCCGACAACAGCGGATCGAACGACTCCGCGCCCGCCGACGCCGGCCAGGCCCAGAGCCAGCCGGCCAACGAGGCCCCAACCCTGGATGGCGCGCAGGTCAAGACCGTGGCCGAATCGATGGTGGAGGGCGAGGAGAAGGCACAGGTGCTCGACGGGGACACCATCGCCGCGAACATGCCCCAGGCCAAGAAGATGATCGATGAAATGAAGATCGAGCCGGCCAAGTGCGCCGAGGTGATCGCCGAGCAGAGTTCCTGGGACGTAGAAGGCATCAACATGGCGGTCGCCACCGTTGTGGACGGCACCAACGCCAAGAGCTACTCCGTGGCCTCCTACGAAGATGACGCCAAGCTGGAGGCCGCCCGCAAAGGCGCCGAATCCAAGGACCTGAACGGCTGCGACAGCTTCACCATGGAGGCCCAGGGTCAGAAGCTGACGGCGTCAGCAGAAATCCTCGACGGCACCTCGGACGCAGAGCTGACCGTGGTGACCAAGACCAATGTCGCCATGGACGGAGTGGACGTGCCGATGAACAGCATCAGCGTCCAGGCCCTGGACGGGCGCACCGCCATCTCGGCCAGCGCCTCGGGCGACGTGAAGGACAGCCAGGACCTGATCGACTCCCTGATCAAGGACGTCAACAAGGGATTGGCGGAGGCCAAAAACGTCAAGTAACCTAGTGCAGCCGGATTTCGAGCCGTTCAACGACACGAAATCCGGCTGACCACCCGGCTTCACGCTGTTCGCGGCGTGCCCGGCCCGGGCAGGAAAATCAACCACACAAGGAGTTCGCAGTGCAGAAGCGCTCAATGATGATCCTGCCCCTGGCCACAGCGTTCGTGCTGGCAGGCTGCAGCGGTACCGTGGAATACGGCAGCGGTGCCGCGCCCACGGCCAGCACAACCCAGTCCCCGGCGCCCGTCTCATCGGAAAATTCGATTCTGAGCGATGAGCAGGCCATGAAGGTCGTTGAACAGTTGCTCGGGGACGCCGAAGGCGCCCACATCCTGACCACCGAGGAACTTAGGGCCCAGTCCCAGGCCATGAAGCAGCATTTCGACGGGGTGCAGATTGAGCCGGCCAAGTGCCGTCAGGTCCTGGCCGGCTCCTCGCTTAGCGACCTGGGTGCCTCCACCCAAGTCGTTGGCACCTCCCAAACCGCTTCCTCCAGCCGCACCTATCAAGTGATCTCCCTGGATGACACCAAGCTGGACGCCGTGCGGCAGCTGCTGCAACCCGACAGCTTCGACGGGTGTGAACAGGTCACCGAACACGTCAAGGGTCAGGACATCGAACGGCAGATCAAAACGCTGCAGACCAACCTCGCTGCCGACCAGGCATCCGCCTTCCAGCTCACCACCACCGGTCCGCAGGGCAGCAACACCACCGCCGTGGCGGTATCCGTCCAGGGGCTGCACGGCAACGAGTACGTTTCGGTCACCGATGTCGTCATGAGCACCCATGGTGGTGAGGAAGTCGACGTTCAACAGGTGCTTTCCTCACTGGCCAAGAACGCCAACAAGGCTTTCGCGGCGCTTGAGTCCATGCGCTAGGACCCGCGGCGGCTCCGGCGCACATCCAAGTCAAGACCCACTGGCTCGACGGGTGGTTCATCGGTCTCTTCGCCCGTCCGTTCGTGGTGGTTGACCATATGGAATACGAGACAGCCTGGGGCAGTTCGCTGGGCGTTACCACCCCGTCCGGCACGGTCTGCATCGGCGCCGGGATTCGGTACACCCGGCGGGGCCAACTGCTTGGCCGTGTGCCGCAACAACGGACCATAACCCCCACGCCCCAGGAATCGGCACAGCTGCAGATCATCTTTCGCAACGGACCCTGGAACCATTCCCCCTTCGCCGTTGCCCGGTGGCAGCAGCACTAGGGAAAGAACCCCGGCGGCAATGCGCTACGTCGTTCGACAGCTCGGAACAGCGGCCGAAAGCGCGGTACCGGGCCCGTCATGCCCAACAAGGCAATGTGTTTGGGGCCGGTGTGACCGGCTAAGATTGTTGGTGGCCGTCAAATCGGCCAAACCCACAAGATTTGCATTGCTAAGTTCATGGCCCACCGGTCACTCCGGTCGAGGTGTGCAACTTACGGAAAAGGATACGACGCGTGGTTTTGAAGCTTTCCACCATGTTCCTGCGCACCCTGCGCGAAGATCCGGTTGACGCCGAGGTTGCCAGCCACAAGCTGCTGGTGCGTGCCGGTTACATCCGCCGTGCCGCCCCGGGAATCTACACCTGGCTGCCGCTGGGCCTGAAGGTGCTGGGCAAGGTCGAAAACATCATCCGCGAGGAAATGAACGCCATCGGTGGCCAGGAAGTGCACTTCCCGGCGCTGCTGCCGCGCGAACCCTACGAGCAGACCGGGCGCTGGACCGAATACGGGGAGGCGCTCTTCCGGCTCAAGGACCGCAAGGACGCGGACTATCTGCTGGCCCCGACCCACGAGGAAATGTTCACCCTGCTGGTCAAGGACCTGTACTCCTCGTACAAGGACCTGCCGGTGTACCTCTACCAGATCCAGCACAAGTACCGTGATGAGGCCCGCCCGCGGGCCGGCCTGCTGCGTGGGCGCGAGTTCATCATGAAGGACTCCTATTCCTTCAACATCGACGACGAGGGCCTGGACGAGGCGTACGCCGCACACCGCGCCGCCTACCTGAAGATCTTCGAGCGCCTGGGCCTGGAAGTCGTTCCGGTATATGCCCAGGCCGGAGCAATGGGCGGGTCGAAGTCCGAGGAATTCCTACACCCCACCGAGATCGGCGAGGACACCTTCGTGCGCTCCCCGGGTGGCTACGCCGCCAACGTGGAGGCCGTGACCACCGTGGTGCCCGAGTCCATCGACTACGCGAACGCCGAACCCTTCGAGGTGCTGGACACCCCGGACACCCCGACCATCGAAACCCTGGTTGCCGCAGCAAACCAGCTGCGTCCGCGTGCCGAACGCGAATGGGAAGCCAAGGACACCCTGAAAAACGTGGTGCTGGCGATCGTGGACCCCGAGGGCGAACGCCACCTGGTCGTCCTGGGCGTGCCCGGGGACCGGCAGGTCGATGAAAAGCGCGTGGAAGCCACCATCGGCGCGGCGCTGGGCATCAATGGAGAGGTGCAGGTCGAACAGGCCAGCGCCGAGGACCTGAAGAAGCACCCGGAAATCGTCACCGGCTACCTGGGCCCCGGCCTGGGCCGCGACCAGCAGCTGCTGGGCGCCGAAACCAGTGGGAAGATCACCTACCTGGTTGACCCGCGCGTGGTTCCCGGCAGCGCCTGGATCACCGGGGCCAACGAACACGGCAAGCACGTGTTCAACCTGGTTGCTGAGCGCGACTTCACCTGGGACGGCACCATCGAGGCCGTCAACGTGCTGGACGGTGACCCGGCTCCGGACGGCTCCGGGCCGCTGAGCACCGAACGCGGCATCGAGATGGGCCACATCTTCCAGCTGGGCCGCAAGTACGCCGAGTCCCTGGACTTGAAGGTGCTGGACTCCAATGGCAAGCTGCAGGTGGTCACCATGGGCTCCTACGGTGTGGGCGTCACCCGCGCGGTCGCCGCCCTGGCCGAGTCCTACCACGACGAGAACGGGCTGACCTGGCCCCGGCAGATCGCCCCGGCCGACATCCACTTGGTGGTCACCGGCAAGGGAGCCGAACTAATGCAGGCCGGCGCGAAGCTGGCCGAGGAATTTGAGGCGGCCGGGCTGGATGTCATCTTCGATGACCGTCCCAAGCTCTCGGCCGGCGTGAAGTTCTCCGACGCCGAGCTGATCGGCGTGCCGACCATCGTGGTGGTCGGTCGCGGCCTGGCCGACGGGCTGGTGGAGGTCAAGGACCGGGCCACTGGCGAACGGCGCGACGTGAAGCTTGATGAGGTCGTCGCCGAACTGAGCAAGTAGCGTTGCCACCCCGGCGGGAAAGCACCCGCCGGGGTTGATTCGATAGCAACTTCGGTAAGGAAGCAGCGCGTGCAAGAGCTCCTTGATTTCCTGTCGGTCAACTCCGAACCGGTCGCCGCCTGGCCGCTGGCCCTGCTGCTCCTGGCAGGGTTCGCCGCCGGGTGGGTCGACGCGGTGGTCGGCGGCGGGGGACTGATCCAGCTGCCCGCGCTGCTGCTGTTTCCGGGCATCACCCCCGTCCAGGCGCTGGCCACCAACAAGCTCGGCTCCATCTTCGGGACCACCACCAGCGCCATCACCTACTACCGGCGCACCAGCCCGGATCTGAAGACCGCCATCCCCATGGCCCTGTGCGCGCTGATCGGCGCGTTCGGCGGGGCCGGGATCGCGGTGATCCTGCCCACCGAACTGATCGAACCGATCATCATCGCCGCGCTGGTGGCGGTGCTGATCTTCACCATCGCCAAGCCGCGGGCCGGGGAGCTGTCCCAGCTGAAGTACACCGGAAGCGCCCACTACCTGCGGGCGGTGCTGATCGGGGTGGTGATCGGGGCCTATGACGGGATGATCGGCCCGGGCACCGGTTCGTTTTTGATCATCGCGATGGTCACCGTGCTCGGCTACAGTTTCCTGGAGGCCTCGGCGAAGGCCAAGATTGTGAACCTGGCCACCAACCTGGGGGCGCTGCTGCTGTTCCTGCCCGGCGGGCACGTGCTGGTGGGCCTGGGCCTGGCCATGGGCGTGATGAACATGCTCGGCGGCTACCTGGGCGCGCGGATGGCCATCTCCAAGGGCAGCAAGTTCATCCGGGTGATCTTCGTGATCGTGGTGGCCGCGCTGATCATCAAGCTCGGCTCGGATCTCATCCTCGGAAAATAGGGCGCCGGGTCACCAGACCATGCGGCCGCGGGCAAACCCAGCATGGGGGCAGCAGCCGCTTAAAGAGGTGGACCCATTGTCCTCCCGCATGAAGCGGCGGGAAGACAATGGGCCAAGGCTTCCTCCCCCAAAGAAGCCCGATCCGGTTCGTGGCGTACTGCTGCGATGCACCCGTGAAGGGCGCCCGTCTGAGCGGTGAAGACCTGCCAAGTGAACCCGATCCTCATTGGGCAACCAGGCGAAGGATCTGACCTGGCCGCCGAAATGGTGCCGGGAACGCCCCATACCGATCCCGGTGTTTGATCATTTCCCTTTCAGCTTGACTGATTCACAAGCATTTTTCGTCATACCAGGACGGTATCTTTCCCCTCCTGGGTTGCAGAGGCCACCGGGCAGGGGACAGGCCAGGTCAACGGGCCACTGCTAGGCAGGCACCGGGTCGTCGGGGTGCACGAACCCCGAACGGTAGGCCTGCGCCACCACCGCGGCCCGGTCCCGGGCCCCGGTCTTGAACAGGATCCGGGCCACATGGGTTTTTACAGTGGCCTCGCTGAGCACCAGGGTGTCGCGGATTTCCTGGTTGGACAGCCCGGCCGCGACCAGGCGCAGTACTTCCTGTTCCCGTGGGGTGAGCACCTCGGTGATGTCGGTGGGCACCGCCGAGGAGGCGCGCAGCCGCTGCACCAGGCGCGTGGCCGCGGTGGCATCCAGCCAGGTGTCCCCGGCGGCCACCCGCCGGATCGCGTCGGCGATCTCGGTGGGGGAGGCGTGCTTGAGCAGGTAGCCGCTGGCCCCGGCCTGCAGCGCCTGGACCACCACGTCCTCGTCGTCAAAGGTGGTCATGATCAGCACCCGAACCAACCGGTCCGGGTTCCCCTTCGATTCGCGCACCAGCTCCCGGGTGGCGGCCACCCCGTCCATGCCCGGCATCCGCACGTCCATGAGCACCACATCCGGGCACGAGCTGCGCGCCAGCTGCAGGGCCTGCTGTCCGGAACCAGCCTCCCCGATGACCCGAATGTCATCCTCGGCCATCAACAGCATGCTGATTCCGGCGCGCACCAGCGGCTGATCATCGACAATCAACACATCGATCATGCTCACTCCTCCTCGCTTCCCGACACCCCGTCCGGCTGCAGCCCCGGCGCCATGCCCGGCCCGTTAAGCCCCGTCTGCTGCGGCGCTCCGGAGCCGGACAGCTCGCCCTGCCCGGTGACCGGCAGGGCGGCCTTGAGCAGGTAGCCGTTGCTGGTCGCTCCGTGGTCCAGCGTGCCGCCCGAGACGCTGATGCGTTCGCGCAGTCTCAGCAGCCCGTACCCGCCGGAGACCCCGGGCTTCTTGATCAGCCCTGAGATCGAACGCACCGTGAGCACCAGCTCGCTGCTGCTCCAGTCGATGCCCAACTCCACCTTCGCCCCGGTGCCGGCGTGCTTCATCGAGTTGGACAGGCCCTCCTGCACCACCCGGTAGGCGGCGTGGCTGATGCTGGGGTCCAGTGGCCGTTCCCTGCCGGTGACGTGTTCCTCCACCTCCAGTCCGGAGGCGCGGGCCGAGGCGACCAGTTCGGCCACATCCGCGATGCTGTGCGGCCGGTCGGAGGAGCCGTTGTGCTCGGCGCTGCGCAGCATGCCCAGCAACCGGTGCAGTTCGCGCATGCTTTGCTCGGCGGTGGATTGCACGTCCTCCAGCACCTTGTCCACGTCCACCCCGTCCTTCCCGCTCTTGAGCACGGTGCGCACCCCGGCGACCTGCAGCACAATGGCGGTCATCGAGTGGGCGACCGAGTCATGCAGGTCCCGGCTGATGCGCAGCCGCTCGGTGGCGGTGGCCTCATCCAGCGCCTCTTCGGCCCACCGGCGCTCGGTGACCAGCTGGTGGTCATTGTTCAGCAGGGCCCGCCCGGCACTCCAGGCGGCCAGGCTCAGCAGCGTCCACAGTCCCACCACGATGAACGTGGTCACCAGGGATACCGGGCCGTCATACGTCAGCGCGTTAAAGGAAATGACGCCAATCGGGTAGACCGAGCCAGCCAGCGCATACACCGACTTGCGCCCTGGCACGTTGCGGGCCACCAGGAACAGCGCCATCAGGTAGCCGCCCATGTATTCGAAGGTCTCCACGCCCAAGGCCACGCTGGCCATCAGCATCATCGCGATATAGCCGTACCAGGGGGAGCGGCCCAGCAGGAGCCAGGCGTAGGCGATCACGCAGAGGCTGAACAGCAGCCAATACGGCACCTGGAAGCTGCCGATCATCGGCGGCGCCGTGCTCCAGATCGCCAGGTCAATGCCGAAGACCAGGAGCGTGGCGACGGTGCGCATCAGGCGGGGTCGTTTCAGCATCGCGGCAACCAGGGGAAGTAGTGGCACCAACCCGGCTGGCGCACCGGGTCACCCGGCGGGCGGGGCGGTTCCAGCCCGGGCGGGAAGGCGTCCCCGCTCACCTCCAGGGTGCCGGCGGGCAGCTGCAGGGCGCTGAGCGGCTCCCAGTTCCCCTTTCCGGTGGTGCTCTCATGGACCTTGAGCACCCCAAGGTCCCGGCCGTTGACCGTGACGGTGGCCGATTCATCCAGCCCCGATGCGCGTACCAGCACGGCGTCATCCCGGATGGCCCAGCCGGTCAGCAGCAGCCGGCCCCAGTGCACCGGGATCGTTGCCGCGCGCGGCCATCCGGGCGTGCCGTGGGCAGCGCTGCTTGGCGGCCGGTCACCGGGTTCCGGACCGGACTGATGGGACATGGTGTTCTCCTCATGAAGGGTGCAAGTGATGCTGATCGGTGCGAGTGACAGTATCGTGACACATTTAGTGGCCCACGGGCATCATCCGTGAACGGTACATGCGTTGATCATCCCAGTTCAGCCCCGGGTGCCTGTTCGCCCCGGCACGGGATGTGGAGCGGCTTCGGCCGGTGCGGGCAGCCGGGTGCGGCAAGGACGCCGGCCCCCGATGTTACGGGGCTGCTCACGCCACCGCTGCTTCGGCCCGTGCAGGACGGAAGCACGGGGCCGGTGAACGCGCGCGAAGTCTTGACCCTGGCGATTCGTCCGCCGTTGCGTTGAATGAACCTATTTCGCCTGATTGAATAACGGTACGTGGACAGCTGTCCCCAACGAGGAAAGTGTCCTCATCGAGACTGTGCAGGGGTGGAACATGGCCAAAGACCAGGAAGTGAACCATGAAGCCGGAAGCGTGGGTGACACGGTACAGAAGGCGGCTGAGGCGCCGCCGGCGGATCACGCCTCAAAGCCCAAGCTTCCCACGGAGCTGAAGCTGCGTTCCTGGCGTTACATCTTCAAACGCTCGATCAACGAATTCGCGGGCAAGAAGTGCACGGACCTGGCCGCAGCCCTGACCTACTTCACGATGCTGTCGATCTTCCCGGCGCTGCTGGCGATGGTTTCGTTGCTCGGTGTGGTGGGCCAGGCGGAGAAGACCACGCAGAATCTGCTGCAGCTGCTGGGTGAGGTGGCCAGCGACCAGGTGGTGCAAACCCTGAAGCAGCCGATCGAGCAGTTGACGAACGCCCCGTCCGCGGGATTCGCGTTGGTTGCCGGTCTGCTCGGTGCGCTGTGGAGCGCCTCGGGCTACGTGGGTGCCTTCGGTCGAGCGGTGAACAAGATTTATGACGTGCAAGAAGGCCGCCCGTTCTACAAGCTCAAGCCGATCCTGCTGCTGATTACCCTGGTGCTGCTGGTGGCAGCCTCGCTCATGGCAATCCTGCTGGTCGTCTCCGGACCCATCGCCCAGGGTATTGGCCAGGCACTGGGACTGGGGGAAAGCGGCATCCAGGTCTGGAACATCGCCAAGTGGCCGGTCATCGTGATCTTCGCGGTGATGCTCGTGGCCATCCTGTACTACGGCACCCCCAACGTGAAGCAGCCCAAGTTCCGCTGGATCAGCGTCGGCTCGGGCATCGCCCTATTGGTGCTGGCCCTGGCCACCGTCGGCTTCTTCTTCTACGTATCGAACTTCGGCAACTACAACAAGACCTACGGCGCCATCGGTGGCGTGATCGTGCTGCTGCTATGGATCTGGATCGCCAACAACGCCCTGCTCTTCGGTGCGGTCTTTGACGCGGAGATGGAACGCGGGCGCGAGCTGCAGGCCGGAATTGAGGCCGAGGAATCCATCCAGCTGCCGCCACGAGACACCTCGGCGGCGCAGAAGAAGGAGGAGAAGGAAGAAAAGGTGATCCGCCAGGGGGAGGAGCTGCGCTACTCCAGCGAACTGGCAGCTGAGGAACAGCGTGAAGCCGCCGCACGGGAAGCAGAAAAGCCGCGCGACACCTAGACCCACTTCTCTGGCACCATGGGTGTCTACGACCCACCAGGACCGCGAGGTCCGGAGAGCTGTTGAGAAACACTGTCCGGTCTCGCGGTTCCTTTTATGGTCCCACGGGCTGGGCAGCCTTTTTGGCGATACGCGTTCAGTTTGTTCCACGGGGAAGCCGGACCATCAGGCAATAAATGGCCTGACTATACCCGCCTCGGCTGGGGTTGCAAGCAAGGTTGGTGCACTGATGGGAGAAATCTGAGGGTTCCATCAACGTCGTTGCCCCACCCCGGTCCCGCTGTTTGAATATCGGCAAGTGGACCAAGGGTCCTACGCCGAACGCTTGCGGAGGTGGAACGTGGGCAGCATGCAGGAAAGCCATCGGGCAGGGAGAAGTGCGCAGACGGCCCATAAGGCCGAGCACGCCCCGGCCCCTGACGACAACAGGAAACCGGACCTGCCGACCGATCTGAAGTCGCGGTCCTGGAAGTATGTGTTCAAGCGCTCGATCGGCGAGTTCACACGCAAGAAGTGCACCGACCAGGCAGCGGCGCTGACCTACTTCACCATGCTGTCGCTGTTCCCGGCACTGCTGGCCATGGTTTCGCTGCTGGGCCTGGTTGGCCAGGCGGAGAAGACCACGCAGAACATGCTGCAGCTGCTGGGTGAGGTGGCCAGTGACCAGGTGGTGCAAACCCTGGAACAGCCGATTCAGCAGCTGACCAACGCGCCGTCGGCGGGATTCGCGTTCGCCGCCGGTTTGCTCGGTGCGCTGTGGAGTGCCTCCGGCTACGTGGGGGCGTTCGGTCGGGCCATCAACCACATCTATGACGTGCAAGAAGGCCGCCCGTTCTACAAGCTCAAGCCGATCCTGCTGCTGATTACCCTGGTGCTTTTGGTCGCCGCAGCAGTGATGGCGGTGCTGCTGGTGGTCTCCGGGCCACTGGTGCAGGGCATTGGACAGGCCCTGGGGCTGGGTGAAACCGGCATCATGGTCTGGAACATCGCCAAGTGGCCGGTCATCGTGATCTTCGCCGTGATCCTGGTGGCGATCCTGTACTACGGCACCCCCAACGTGAAGCAGCCCAAGTTCCACTGGATCAGCATGGGCTCGGCCATCGCGCTGATCGTGCTGGCCATCGCCACCGTCGGCTTCTTCTTCTATGTATCGAACTTCAGCAACTACAACAAGACCTACGGCGCCATCGGTGGCGTGATCGTGCTCTTGCTGTGGATCTGGATCGCCAACAACGCCCTGCTTTTCGGCGCAGTCTTTGACGCCGAGATGGAACGTGGACGGGAACTGCAGGCCGGAATTGAGGCCGAGGAATCCATCCAGCTGCCGCCGCGGGAAACCAAGGCCAGCGACAAGCTGGCGGCGAAGGCTGAAAAGGACATCCGCCAGGGTGAACAGCTGCGCCAGGACAGCGAACTGGCGGCGCAAGACCACACCGGGGATGACTCCCCGGCAGGTGAAACCAAGCGGAGGAGGGAGGACTGACTTCTGCGGGCACCTGAACCCGCTGCATCGATTCGCGCGGCCCCTGCCAGCCAAGCAGGGAGCTGACCGACACCAAGAAGGCGCTCGCCGGAGCCACCGGCAACGAAATACGTGCCCGAGAACAGAACTATCGAGCAATGGAGTAACAGGAGGGCAACAATGAGCAGCAACGATTACACCACTCCGGAACCCAACCGCAACATTCCACCGACGCAGGTGCCAGATCCGCTGGCCGGCGTGAACGACCCGATCGTTCCGCCGGGTGAAGGGGCCCCGCTCAGCGAGCCGGTTCCACCCGCCGAGCCGGTGGACACCGAACTGACCGGCTTGGGCACCGGAACCGGTGTGGGAACCGGCACCGACGACACCGACCAGTCCAAGGCGCAGGAGGCTGCCTCCGAGGCCAAGGACCTGGCGCAAGAGGGCAAGCAGTCCGCCGCCCATGTCATGGACAGTGCCAAGCAGGAGGCCTCGATGGTCGCCGAGCAGGCCCGCGACAAGGCCAGCAACCTGCTTGATGAGCTGGGTTCGGATGTTCGTGAGCAGGCCTCGGCGCAGCAGCAGAAGATCTCCGCGAACCTGCGTGACATCAGCGAGGAATTCCGCAACATGCTGGACAACTCGCAGGCCTCGGGCACCGCGTCCAGCCTTGTGGATCAGGCCGCGCATCACAGCGGCAAGGTCGCCGATTGGCTGGAGCAGCGTGAGCCGGGGGACCTGGTCGAGGAAATCAAGGGCTTTGCCCGCCGCCGCCCAGGCGCCTTCCTGGGGCTGGCACTGGGTGCCGGCCTACTGGCAGGTCGCCTGACCCGCAACGCCAGCGGTCCGGATAAGGACTCGGACCGGGACTCGCGGCGCGATGCGTCGCCGCTGCACGCCACCCAGGGCTCCCAGGACCAGTACCGGGATGTGTCCACCGATGACGTGCCGCCGGGCATGACCCGCGGCCAGGTGCCGCCCGAGGTAACCTCGCAGCCCACCACCCAGCCGCGGACCGTGGGAATGCCGGAAACCGGAACCCCGGGAGTCCTTCCGGGGGAGCCGGAACCGGGAAGCACCTACCCGCCGACCCCACGGCGGACGGACTTCGAGTAGGAGGCTGCGATGAGCGAGCACACAAATGACTACGGAACGCCGGGGCCCGGCGCGGTCCCAGCCGGTGGCGGGTCACACGCGGCCGAGGAGGAGCAGACCACCCTGGGCGGACTGTTTAGCGACCTGACGCAGAACGTGTCGGTGCTGGTTCGCCAGGAAGTGGAACTGGCCAAGACCGAGCTGAAGGAGTCAGCAGCCTCGGCAGGCAAGGGCGCCGGCATGTACGCCGGTGCGGGCATCGCGGCACACTTCGTGCTGATGTTCCTGTCCCTGGCCGCAGTGTTCGGCCTGGCCACCCTCATCGGCTACGGCTGGTCGGCCCTGATTGTGGCCGGTGTCTGGGCCATCATCGCCGCCATTCTGGCCATGGTTGCCAAGAAGAAAATGGAGCAGGTCAAGGGGCTGCCCAAGACCTCCTCAACCGTGAAGAAGATTCCGTCGGCTTTCAAACCTCAGGAGGAAACGCGATGAGCAGGGATTCCGAAGAACTCAGGCAGGACATTGCCCAGACCCGACAGGAGCTGAGCGATGACGTGGACGCGATCGTGGACCGGGTTAGCCCGTCACAGATCGCCCACCGGCAGAGCGAGAAGATCAAGGGAACGTTCCACCGAGCGAAGGATGCAGTGATGGGAAGCGGTGAATCAGCCAGCGACCAGGCCCACGATGCCATGGAAAGCGCCAAGGAGGGAATGAACCGGGCCCCACAACGGGTCGTGGAGCAGACCCGCGGCAACCCGTTGGCCGCCGGGCTGATTGCGTTCGGCGCAGGCCTATTGGCCTCCTCGCTTCTGCCCGCCACCGACCGAGAAGGGGAAATGGCGCAGAAGCTCAAGGAGAAGGCCGAACCGCTGACTCATGAGTTGACCGAGAGCGCGAAGCAGGTGGCCGAGGACATGAAGGAACCGGTCAAGAATGCTGCTGAGGAGTTGAAGGACTCCGCGCAATCCTCAGTGGAAAGCGTCAAGGAAGAAGCCAGCGGTGAAGTCGATGACCTGCAATCGCAGGCCAAGGACAAGGCCCAAGGCCTTTCCGATAACGACAACCGCTAACGGTTGACGCTCACGCCTCACGGCCCGAGGGGCACGACAGGCACGGTGGCCGAAACCGGGTACGGAATCGGCCACCGTTGCCTTGCCCGGCAGCTACTGCTTCAGGCAGAGCGCAGAAGCGTTATGGTTCCGCGACGGATGTTCGTCCAGAAACCCGGACGGTGAAAACTGAATAGTGTCGAGGGTGCTGGGAGGATTCCCGGGGATGAGGGGAACACGCCGCACACAACAGTGGCTGCGCCGTTCTTGCGAACAGCACAGCCACTGGTATTACCGGTGCCGCGGCGCGGGTTGATGCTGATTCCGCGGCATTACCGATTGTCGTTACTGCATCGGGGTTCCCAACCGACCGAATGAGCGGAAGCTCTTGTCCGGTGCGTGCATGGGCGGCAGCGCATGTGCCACTGCACTGCAGGAGAGCTGATTAATCCGGAACATCAGGAAGGAATCAGTCTCCAGTGCCTCGGAGTACAAATCGCTGATGGTGTCGGTTGAACCCCGCGGGTCCACGACTTCCAGCGCGTCGCCGCCCAGGGCGACGTAGGTGAAGCACAAACGGGACTCGTTATCCATGGTCGCAACCAAGACTGGTGGCTGGTGCACGGAGACCAGCGCCATGACTTCGGCGAGTTTCTCGTGCGGCTGAGCCATCACGATGGGCATTCCTTGTGCCCATCCATGCTGTTCGAGGAGTTCTCGTCCCTGACGGGAACCAATGACGTCAGCGACGAGCTCGGCGATCTTGGAGCGAACGAAGCGGCCTGGCATTTTTCTACCTCCATTTTCAAGCAACTTAGCGAGCGAGTGTTCCCCATAGTTCTGCATGGTGGTGTTTTCATTACCCGAATTAACCGGTATTGAAATTGTGTTCTGTCTGGAACTGCAATTCCACACTAACCCGCTTCTGAGGAAACCTCGAGCACCTTCTGGGTGTGTGAAACAATCCGCCATACTTGCTTCTTGCGTCAGTAATTTGCCACTTGACTAGCTATTTTATGGAATGAACGGCTCTGGGGGAGTCCGTTCAAGCTGAGCTTGGAGGGTGATCTCTGAGATGTTTCTCAGGATCAATAGAGTCATCCTGAAATCTACCTGAAAGTATTTGTGCCAACTCCACAGTCCGTGGGTTATCTGCTAGGGATAATGGTATCTGGCGCGCAAGTTTATTTGATTCTACTGCCGCATAAATGGGGCATAAATACGAAGTTAATGTATTTGAATGCATGTAATGGCGCGTTCCTGGTGCGAAGGGCAACCGCTCGGTGCGCGCGAACGGGTTAATGCGGCATCCTCGTGGCGTTGCCCGCCGGGTGGGGTGCAGCCGAGGTTCCAGGGCAGCCGACATGCCTTGCGCACGAGCAGAAGCAAAGGGGCAAGAGCAAGACACGACCCGTTCCCGCCCGCGGGATGGACCGAGGGGCTATTGCTTGTCAGGTGCCAGGAGCTGAGCTGGCTTCCCAGCGTCCTGCTGCTCGGTGGTGACGTTCCAGACGAGGTCACCCAGAACCTGGCGCGTCTGGTCCTCTGCAGCGCCCACGGCTAGCAGCAGCTCGGTGGTGAATTCCTGTTGCAGCGAGCTGGCCAGGGAGGGCAATTTCTCCAGGCCGCCGTCCGGCAAATCGTAGGCCGTGAGGCGAAGGTCGGGACAGTCTGCGGGAACGGTTGCTCGCAGGTCCTGTAGGTGCTCGGCCAGTTGCTGGCGGTGCTGCTCGATGGTCGCGGCCTGCTTGGCACCATTACGGGCGGCCTGCACCTGCAGTACATAGTCCAGTGCGTAACCGCGATCCAATGCCCGGGCCGCATGCAGGGCGACCAGGTCGGTGTCCGCAGGGAGTGCGGTCTGCTGATCCAACAATTGCCGGTCGGTAAGGCATGCCACCGCCCCGGTCTCGGACTGCGCCGGAGCGTCACCCGCATCCTCTGTGCTGCCCAGCGGTGCCGGGACTTGCCGTGCGTCATCTTCTTGCACGGCATGCAGCACGCTGCGTGCATCCAGGCTCACCTCGAAGGCAATGCGGGCCAGCAGCGCGCCGCCAGCCTCATCCTCGGCTTCATTCACCGGCACGCTCTGACCTGCCTGCAGCACTTCATTGGCCAGGCTCGTAGCCGCCTCTGCGGAATAACTGGTCGCCAGCTCGGCCGGCTGCTCGTCCTCGTAGTGCAGTTCGCCAAGCAGTGCACTGGCCTGAGACAGTGAGTCATGCAGGGCCTGCAGCGTTGGCGCCGTTTCCTGCTTTGCGTCCTTGGCCAGGGCGGCCAGGGTTTCGCTCCGCTGGCCCAGCTGCTTCAGCTGTGCGCCGTACTCCCATTCGCGCAGCTGTTCATTGCTCGATCCGCGAATTTCCTCGGGCAGCCCCCGGTCTTCCAGTGCCCCGCGGAACACGGTGACGCCCAGGGCCCACATTAGGGCCAGGACCAAAACCACGGCCAGCAGGGGTGCCAGCCAGCTGGGGGCTTTGCGGGAAGATGAGGAAGCAGCGTCTTTCATATCCCCTTGATCATCCCATGATCTCCTCCGGAGCCGGTTCCCTGGTGCCGGTCCGGCGGAATTCCGCGTGAGTTCCTTCACCTGCAGGGCTAAACTCGTATCCAGCCGTGCCCCCTTCGCGCTACGCTTGGATGTACAACATCGAATAACGTGGGAGGATATCCATGACCGGCAAGCCGGCCGATACCGAACAGGAAGCAAAGCGGTTGATGACCGTGCTGCAAAAGGAAGTTGAATCCCACGGGCTGGTTCTCGAAGACATCACCCTTCGGCCAGCGGGCAAGCAGCAGCTGATGCAGATTACCGTAGACCTTCCCGAGGGCACCGACTCGGTCAACCTCGATCAGCTGGGCGAAGTCACCGACACCATCTCCAAGGCACTGGACGCCGATTCCGTGTACGCCAATGCCGCTCCCTATGAGCTTGAGGTCAGCTCCCCGGGTCTGTCCCGTCCGTTGACCGTTCCCCGCCATTGGGCGCGCGCCGTGGGGCGAATGGTCAACATCACCCTGACTGACGGCAGCAAGCTGCACGGCCGGATCTGTGAGGTGGGCGAGGATGAGGTGCAGCTTGCCGTGCACCACGCCCCGGCCAAGAAGGGCATGAAGGAGAAGGTGGATGACCCGCGTCCCTTCGCCCTGGCTGAGATTCGCAAAGCCGTCGTTGATGTGGAATTCAACCGCACCGACGAGCACCTGGACATCATCGACGTAGAAGACCCGGAGGCCTGAGCATGGACATCGATATGGATGCACTGCGCACCTTGGAAAAGACCCGAGACATCCCCATGGATGTCTTGATCACCACCATCGAGTCGGCCCTGCTGCTGGCCTACAACAAGACCGAGGGCGCCATGCCCAACGCCCGCGCCGTCATCGAGCGCGGCAACGGGCACGTGGCGATCATGGTTGAGGACTATGACGAGCACGGTGTGCTGCTGGGCGAGTTCGACGACACCCCACTGGGCTTCGGCCGCATCGCCGCCTCCACCGCCCGCCAGGTGATCATGCAGCGTCTGCGTGAGGCGGAGGATGACCAGGTGGTCGGCGAATACCGCTCGCGCGTGGGCGGACTGATCTCTGGCACCATCCAGCAGGGCACCAGCGCCCACATGGTGCAGGTCAACGTCGGAGACGTCGAAGCGGTGCTGCCCCCGCCGGAGCAGGTTCCCGGTGAACGCTACAAGCACGGCGAGCGGCTGCGCGCCTTCGTGGTGTCCGTGGAGCGCGGCACCAAGGGACCGGCCATCACCCTGTCCCGCTCGCACCCGTCCCTGGTGCGCCAGCTCTTTGAAATGGAAGTCCCGGAAATCGCCGACGGCGTCGTGGTCATCGAGGCGCTGGCCCGCGAAGCCGGGCACCGCACCAAGATTGCGGTGCGCGCCACCGAGGCCGGCGTGAACGCCAAGGGCGCCTGCATCGGTGAAATGGGCACCCGCGTGCGTGCGGTGATGAACGAGCTGAACGACGAGAAGATCGACATCGTGGACTACAACGAGGACCCGGCCAAGTTCATTGCCGCGGCCCTGTCGCCCTCGAAGGTCAACTCCGTGGAAATCCTAGACGAGGCCGAACGCCGCGCCCGCGTCATCGTGCCGGACGGGCAGCTGTCCCTGGCGATCGGCAAGGAAGGGCAGAACGCCCGCCTGGCCGCCAAGCTCACCGGCTGGCGCATTGACATCCTGGCCGCTTCCGGCGGGAAGGAACCGCGCTACTAGCTGCGACGGGAAGCCCCGGTCGGGTACGTGATAGTTACCTCACACGCGCACCGGGGCATAAACGCGCTAGACTATTAGTTGGCTCATTTAAAGAATAAGTGGAAGTGGGAAGTCCCAAGGGCATGAAGCTGCATCAGCAACGCACCTGTCTGGGATGCCGCACCACCACGAACATGGATGAGCTCATCCGTTGGGTACTGCACCCTGGCACCCCGCAACCGCGGGCGCGGCTGGCCGTGCTGAGCCCGGCGCCCGGACGTGGCGCCTGGACGCACCCGACACCAAAGTGTGTGCAGCAAGCCGTACACCGCAAGGGATTTGCCCGTGCCTTTCGCGCGCAGGTGGATGCCGGGTCGGTGCTGGAGGATTTTGCTGCATACGAAGCTCGACTGGCACCCCGCCAGCGAACTGGCAGAGATAAGGAAAGCGGGTCAGAAATCTGATGGCTACCCGATGAGTCCGCAACGATGAGCGCCAAACGATGACAAATCAGTTTCGCGTATTCCACCGTGCGGCGGAAGACCAAGACGAACTAATCCACTGATCTGCCGAAACCCATTTCCCCTGTGGTGTGGAGTGACGGCCGATCACACTGATACAGGAGAGATGTGGCTAAACTCCGCGTTCACGAGCTCGCCAAAGAGCTCGGAATCACCTCTAAAGACGCATTGAATAAATTACAGGAAATGGGCGAATTCGTTCGCTCCGCTTCCTCCACCGTCGAGCCCCCGGTCGTGCGCAAGCTGCGCGCCGCCTTTGGTGGTTCGGCCCCCGCTGCCAACAAGCCCGCCGCTGCCCGTCCGGCAGCCCCGAAGGCCCCGGCAGCACCGAAGTCCAACGCACCCAAGCCTGGCGGCAGCGCCCCCAAGCCCGGTGCCGCACCGAAGCCGGCCCAGAAGCCGGCCCCGGAGGCCAGCAGCGAACCGGCCAAGCCGGCTGCTGCTGCCCCGACCCCCGGTGGCCCGAAGCCAGGACCCAAGCCGGCCCCGAAGCCGGCCGGTCCGCGCCCGGGCAACAACCCGTTCGCTTCCCAGCAGGGCATGCGCTCGACCGACGCCCCGGCACCGCGCCCCGGTGGCGGTCGTGGCCCGCGTCCGGGTGGTCCGCGCCCGGGCAACAACCCGTTTGCCTCCCAGCAGGGCATGCGCGGTGAGGGCGGCCCGCGTCCCGGTGGCGGCCGTGGTCCGCGCCCGGGTGGCGCCCCGCGTCCCGGTCAGGGCGGCCAGGGTGGTCCGCGTCCGCAGCGTCCGGCAGGTCAGGGCGGTCCCCGTCCGGCGGCCGGCCAGGGCGGACCGCGCCCGGCAGCTGGCCAGGGCGGCCCGCGTCCCTCGGCCCCGCGCACCCCAACCGGTGCCAAGGCCACCCCGGGCATCATGCCCAAC
Organism: Glutamicibacter sp. V16R2B1; assembly: GCF_005774635.1. NCBI lineage: Bacteria > Bacillati > Actinomycetota > Actinomycetes > Micrococcales > Micrococcaceae > Glutamicibacter > Glutamicibacter sp. V16R2B1. The sequence goes on along the minus strand of NZ_VATX01000003.1, from coordinate 74,016 downwards.
CGCACTGAGCGTCCGGCTCCGGCCGGCGGCGGCCGCCCCGGTGGCGGCGGTCCGGGCCGTGGTCGTCCCGGTGGCGGCAGCGGTGGCGGCGGTTTCCGTCCCGGTGCCCCGCGTGGCCGCGGCGGCGTAGGCGGCGCGTTCGGCCGCGGTGGCGGCGGACGCGGCAAGCAGCGCAAGTCCAAGCGCGCCAAGCGCCAGGAATTGGAGCAGATGAGCGCACCGTCGCTGGGCGGCGTGAATGTGCCGCGCGGCAACGGTTCGACCGAGATCCGGCTGCGCCGCGGTGCGACCATCACCGATTTCGCCGACAAGATCGGCGCGAACCCGGCAGCCCTGGTCACCGTGCTGTTCCACCTGGGCGAAATGGCCACCGCGACCCAGTCGCTGGATGAGGCCACCTTCGAGGTGCTCGGCGAGGAGCTGGGCTACAAGGTGCTGGTGGTCTCCCCGGAGGACGAGGACCGCGAACTGCTCGAAGGCTTCGGGCTGGACCTGGATGCCGAGCTGGAAGCCGAAACCGAGGACATGCTCGAAGAGCGTGCCCCGGTGGTGACCATCATGGGCCACGTCGACCACGGTAAGACCCGTTTGCTCGATGCCATCCGCAAGTCCAACGTGATCGAGGGCGAGCACGGCGGCATCACCCAGCACATCGGTGCGTACCAGATCGTGCACGAGCACGAGGGCCGCGAACGTCCGATGACCTTCATCGACACCCCGGGCCACGAGGCGTTCACCGCCATGCGTGCCCGTGGTGCCAAGGTCACCGACCTGGCCGTGCTGGTGGTGGCCGCGGACGACGGCGTCATGCCGCAGACCGTGGAGGCGCTGAACCACGCCCAGTCGGCCGGGGTGCCGATCATCGTGGCGGTCAACAAGGTTGACAAGCCCGAGGCGAACCCGGACAAGGTCATGGGCCAGCTCACCGAGTACGGCCTGGTGCCCGAGGAATACGGCGGCGAGACCATGTTCGTGAAGGTCTCGGCGCTGCAGAAGCTGGGCATCGACGACCTGCTGGACGCCCTGCTGCTCAGCGCCGACGCCAGCCTGGAACTGCAGGCGAACCCGGACAAGTCCGCCCGCGGTGTGGCCATCGAAGCGAACCTGGACAAGGGTCGCGGCGCCGTGGCCACCGTCCTGGTGCAGTCCGGCACCCTGTGCGTGGGCGACACCATCGTGGCCGGCACCGCGCACGGACGTGTGCGTGCCATGTTCAACGAGAACGGTGAGAACCTGGACGTGGCCCTGCCGTCGCGTCCGGTCCAGGTGTTGGGCCTGTCCAGCGTCCCGCGCGCCGGCGACAGCTTCCTGGTCACCGAGGATGAGCGCACCGCCCGCCAGATCGCGGACAAGCGTGAGGCTGCCGAGCGCAACGCCCAGCTGGCCAAGCGTCGCAAGCGCATCACCCTGGAGGACTTCGACCAGGCCGTGGCCGAGGGCAAGATCGACACCCTGAACCTGATCCTCAAGGGCGACGTCTCCGGTGCCGTGGAGGCCCTGGAAGACTCGCTGATGAAGATCGACGTGGGCGACGAGGTGCAGCTGCGCGTCATCCACCGTGGCGTGGGTGCCATCACCCAGAACGACGTGAACCTGGCGACCGTGGACAACGCGATCATCATCGGCTTCAACGTCCGCCCGGCCGAGCGCGTCACCGAGATGGCCGACAAGGAAGGCGTGGACATGCGCTTCTACTCGGTCATCTACGCCGCGATCGACGACATCGAGTCCGCCCTGAAGGGCATGCTCAAGCCGATCTACGAAGAGGTCGCACTGGGCACCGCGGAAGTCCGCCAGGTGTTCCGCTCCTCGAAGTTCGGCAACATCGCCGGTTCGATCATCCGTTCGGGCACCATCAAGCGCAACAGCAAGGCGCGCCTGGTGCGTGATGGCAACGTCATCGCCGAGAACCTGTCGATCGATTCGCTGCGTCGCGAGAAGGACGATGTCACCGAGGTCCGCGAGGGCTTCGAGTGCGGTATCGGCCTGGGCTCGTTCAACGACATCAAGGAAGGCGACCTCATCGAGACCTTCGAGATGCGAGAGAAGCCGCGCGACTAAGACCGCGTCAGGCAATCTGCGTGGGCGCGCACCGGAGCAGCGTTCCGGTGTGCGCCCACGCGCCTTTCAGGCTGGGAATCCGCAGCCAACTCGGGCCGTGGCGCTTGGCAAAACCAGGCCGCCCGGTCCTAAGCTGGGGGAACCACCGCTTGGGAAACTGAAGCTTGAAGCCGCAGCAGGGCTGCCAGGGCAACCTGGGACCGCTGCTGGGGCTTGAACCGTGAAGGAGTAAGAAGATGGCTGACTCAGCCCGTGCCGCCCGCCTGGCCCAGCGCGTGAAGGTGCTCATGGCGCAGTCGCTGCGCAATGTCATCAAGGACGAGCGGATCGACAACGTGACCGTCACCGACGCCCGGGTCACCAACGACCTGCAGCACGCCACCGTGTACTACACGGTGCTCGGGGAGGCCGAACTGAAGGCCGAGGTCGCGGAGCTGTTGGTGCAGAAGACCGGTGCGCTGCGCAAGGAACTGGGCCGCAACCTGACCATCCGGTTGACCCCGACCGTCGAGTTCGTGCCCGATGAGATCCCGGAAAGCGCCTCGCACCTGGAGGAGCTGCTGGCCAAGGCCCGCGAGAAGGACGCCGAACTGGCCGCGCTGCGTGAAGGCAAGACCTTCGCCGGCGGCGAGGACCCGTACAAGAAGGAGTCGGAGGAGGACGAGGAGTAGTCCTCGACCATCAAACCGCTCATCCGCCGCGGCGGATGCCACAAGGATCCCCAGGGTGGGGGCTCAATGCGAGCCTGCCGCCCTGGGGATCCCTTGTTGTGGCCGAACCGCTGTTCACGGTTGCGGCAGGGGCAGTGGTTACCGCACCCGGGCGCGCACCACCTTCCCCTTCGTGCCCAGTGCATCGGTGCTGGCGATCAGCTGGTGCCCGGAGACCTCCACGTCCGCGGACATTGCCGCCGGCAGCACGGTCACCGCCTTGCCCCGCACCACCTTGGCCACCCCGCCGCCGAACAGTTCGGAGACGTACACCCCGCCACGGTGATCCACGGCCACGCCGGTCGGTGCGTTCAGGCCGCTGGCCACCGTGTAGGTCTTCTTGGTGTGCAGGTTCATCTTGTAGACCTTGCCGGTGGCCAGGGACTCACCCGGGGCGCCGGGAAGCACCGTGTAGTACATCCAGTTGCCCTTCACCGTGATGTCGGTGGGTACCGGCTGGGCCCAGTAGGTCAGGCCCAGCATGCAGTCCGGGATCTGGATTCCGGACTCCGAGGCCAGCTGGCGCACGGCCTCGGTGATCTTGATGGGCTCGGCTGGCAGGGCCTTGACCAGCCGGGTCTTGCCGCGGCGGTCCACGTGCAGGATCGCGTTGGCCCCGGCGTCCCCAACGTACACGCCGCTGCGCATCGGCGCGCTGGAGTAGGGGTGGGAGTAGACCTCGCCCTTGGAACGCAGTGCCGGTGCCTGGGCCAGGCAGGCCTTGGAGACCTTGCGTACCCCGTACACGGTCTTGCCGTCCGGGTCGTGCTTGCGCTCGAAGGCAGCCAGGTCCGCGATGGTGCGCACCTTGCCCCGGTGATCAATGGACTTGAGCAACGCCGGGTCCTTGGGGCTTGGCGGTGCCTGGTCACTGCCGACCGGATTGTCGAAATAGTAGGCGGTGTGCCGGGCGTAGGAGACCCCGGCGATTTCCCGGCCCGGAGCGTTGACCAGGGTCCGCTTCTTGCCGTGGGCGCTGATGGAGGTCAGCTGCCCGGACATGGACTGCGCAACAAGAATCGAGCCATGGTCTCCAAAAGCGATCCGCAATGGGCCGACGAGATTGGTGGCGACGGTCTTGACGTTGCTGATCCCGGTGGGCGGCCGGTGGTGGTCTTGCTGATGGGCCTGGGCGGGGGCAAGGCTGAGCGTGACCGCCAATGCGGACGCGGCGGCCCCGGCCGCTATGTGTCGAAGCTTCATGATGATTCCTCGTCAAAGGGTGCCGCGCTCCAAAAAGGACCGCAGCAGCTGCAGTTGGTCCGCATGGTTCCCGGGGCATCGCTGGAAAAGGTGGCAGGCTGATCGCGGAGGAGAGGGAGCGTTTCGTAGCAAGAACTGAAGGCAGTGAGCGATGGGGAACGTTTGCGAGTGACACCGTGGACACGGGATGCGCTCGGTGCCCAGCTACACCGTGCTCAACGGTGGCGACATGTGCCGTCACGAGTAGCCACGACTTTATGAACTGCTGTGCGCGCGGGTCAATGGCAACCGTGGAAAGCACGTACTTCATGGGCCGAAAGCGGGTAGCGGATGGACTGCTGTCCGCACCGGCAGACGGTTGGAGCCTAGGCTGGACACCATGAGCGAGCCATCTGCAGGGTACCGGATCCGCCGCGCGCGGCCCGAAGACGAGGCGGGGGTGGCGAGGCTGTGCCAACGCAGCGGACAGGCCGGCTGGGGCCGCGAAGCACTGCGGAAGACCGCATCACGGGTCAGTCTCGTGGCCACGCAGGACGATACTGTCATTGGCGTTGCCAAGACCCATTGGCATGCTGAGCCGGACCGTGCCGCGCCGGCAGGGCATTACCTGGGCGGGATTGTCATCGACCCGCGGTGGCGCAGACACGGGGTGGGCCGGGCGCTGACAGCGGCACGCCTTGCCTGGATCGCCCCTCGCGCCGACGTCGTCTACTACTTCACGAACGAGAACAACACGGCCTCGATTAAGCTGCATGAGAGTTTCGGTTTTCAGCTGTTTGCCGCCGGAAGCCTCCATTCAGTATCGGCAGTTGACGGCAGGTCCAAGCTCCTGCTTTTTGCGCTGCACCGGTTGGCCAACTCTGTGTCACCGCTCACCCTTGATGATAAGGACAGGCTAAATAGTTGATACCACGCCTATACTGGAGGGCGTGAGTAAAGCCGGACAGCCCCAGGAAACGCAAGCATCAGGTCTGGTGCTGGTCGACAAGGACCAAGCAATGACCTCCCATGATGTCGTCGCCCGTGTGAGGCGGTTGGCCGGCACCCGAAAAGTAGGCCACGCCGGCACCCTGGATCCCATGGCCACCGGAGTCCTGGTGGTCGGCGTGAACAAGGCGACTCGTCTGCTGACCTACATCGTGGGCCATGACAAGACCTACACGGCGACAATTCGTCTGGGGCAGTCCACCGTCACCGATGACGCCGAAGGCGAGATCCTCTCCGAGCGCATCGCCGCGGCGGTCACGGAGGAAGACATTGAACGCGAGGTGTCCAAGCTGCGTGGGGACATCGAACAGGTGCCCAGCCAGGTTTCCGCCATCAAGGTGGACGGCAAGCGTTCCTACGCTCGCGTGCGCGAAGGCCAGCAGGTGGAGCTGAAGGCCCGTCCCGTTACGATCAGCCGCTTCGACATCCTCCAGGTGCGCCGCGAACACGGCGGGAAGATCATCGATGTGGACGTGATCGTATCCTGCTCCTCCGGCACCTACATCCGCGCCCTGGCCCGCGACGTGGGGGAGGCCCTGAACGTTGGGGGACACCTCACTGCCCTGCGCCGCACCGAGGTCGGCCCCTACAATATTTCCCAGACCAAGCGGCTGGCCGAACTGGCAGAGGAATTCGAGATGCTGCCCCTGGACGAGGCGGCCGCAGCACTCTTCCCGAACCGGACCGTGAGCGTGGATGAGGCCGTGGAGTTGTCCTTCGGGCGCACGATCGCCGCCTCCAGCAGCGTCATGGACGTTACGAAGGACGAGATCGTGGCGGCCTTCGCCCCGAACGGCACCCTCGTGGCGTTGCTCAAGGACCAGGGAGCCAAGGCGCGCACCCAGCTGGTCTTCACCGCCAAATAGCGCTGTGCGGCCGGTGGGGGGAACACCGGTGGAGAAAAGCACGACACCTGCACAAGTATCGAAAGGGCACAGGCCTGTGATCATCGTTGACGGCTTCTTTATTGCCGGCGCCATCATTTGTGGCCTGGCCGTGCTGCTGGGCCTGGTCGCCACCATCATCCGCACCTACCCGGATGACTACGCGTTGATCGCCACGGCACTGACCGAAGTCTTCCTGGTTGTTTATGGCATCTCCGCCGCGATCCGCCAGCTGGGCGGACAGCCGATCACCGGGGAAGTCTGGGAATTCTGGGGCTATCTGATCACCGCCCTGCTGATTCCGCCGATTGCCTTCTTCTGGGCCGTCAGCGACAAGAGCCGCTGGGCCAACGCGGTACTGACCGCCAACGGGCTAATAGTTTTCGTCATGTTGTTCCGCATGGAACAGATTTGGGATGCAGGAGCATTGGTATGAGTGAAAAGGCGCGCAACTCGCGCATCGTCGACGCCGCAGCGGCACGCAAGGGCGAGCAGCGCGCGCCCAAGCCGGCACGATCCACGGGCCTGGGTCGAATCATCATCGCGGTGTACGGCGTGCTGGCACTCTCGGCAACGATCCGGGCGCTGTACCAAATGTTCTTCCGGGACTTCTCCGAGGCCCCGGTGGCCTACACCCTGTCACTGATTTCCGGGCTGGTGTACATCCTGGCCACCGTGACCCTGGCCTCCTCCAAGCCGAAGGCCTGGTTCACCGCCCTCTACGCGGTGTCCTTCGAACTGGTGGGCGTGCTGGTGGTGGGCATCCTGTCCTTCACCCACCCCGAGCTTTTCGGCCACGATTCGGTGTGGAGCTTCTTCGGCAAGGGATACGGCTACGTCCCGCTGGTTCTGCCGTTCGTGGGCCTGTGGTGGCTGTACCGCAACCGCGATGAGCGCCGCGCCTAACAGACATGTAAGAATTGCTTGGGCAGGTTTGCTGCCCTCCACCACACCTAAGGAGCAACGTGCACTATTGGAAGGGTCTTGAAGCGGTTCCGGCAGCTGTCGGTCCCACGGTGGTGACCATTGGCAACTTTGACGGGGTTCACCTCGGGCACTGCCAGGTGCTGGACCGCGTGGTCCAGCAGGCCAAGCAGCGGGACGCCAAGTCGGTCGCGATCACCTTCGACCCGCATCCGGCCCTGGTGCACCGTCCCGAATCGGCGCCCGAACTGATCATGGGCCTGGCCGACCGCATCGACACCCTGGATGCCGTGGGATTGGACGCGGTCCTGATGATCCACTACACCCTGCAGTTCGCGCAGAACTCCGCCGAGGACTTTGTGCGTGAGGTGTTCGTGGACAAGCTCGGTGCCGTTGCCGTGGTGGTGGGCCACGACGTGCGCTTCGGCAAGGACAATGCCGGGGACTTCGCGTACATGTGCGAGCTGGGCGAAAAGTACGGTTTCGACGTCATCGGCGTGCAGGACGTGGGGGACAAGCGCCGCCTGTCATCCACCTGGGTGCGTGAGGAACTTTCCGCGGGCAACGTTGAGGGCGCCGCCGAGATCCTGGGCCGCCCCCACCGGATGCGCGGGGAGGTGGTTCACGGCGCCAAGCGCGGACGCGAACTGGGTTTCCCGACCGCCAACCTTTCCAGCGACGCCAGCGGCATCATCCCGGCCGACGGCGTCTATGCCGGATGGCTCGTGGATGAGGCCGACATGCGTTGGCCGGCCGCGATTTCCGTGGGCTCCAACCCGACCTTCGACGGCGTTTCGCGAGTGGTCGAGGCCCACGTCATTGACCGACCTTCCGAGGACTTCGGGGACTTTGACCTCTACGGCCAGCAAATCGTGGTGGAATTCGTCAAGCACCTGCGCCCGATGGTCGCCTACCGCGGCATCGAGGCCCTGATCGAGCAGATGAACGAAGACGTCGAGCAGGCCCGCTCGGTGCTCTCCCAGCAGGCGTAGCCGGGCACGGGCTTTTGACGGATCATGGCTGAGATTCCCTCGCTGCCGCAGCGCGCCTTCATCCTGCCGGAGCAGAAGCGGGCCGCGATGGCCGCCGCCTACCAGCATGGCGCCAAGAGCTATGACCGGATCCGACCACCGTACCCGCAGGCCGCACTGGACTTCACCCTGGAGGGGCCGGTCGATCAGGTGGCCGACATCGGGTGCGGCTCGGGGATCTTTACCGAACAGCTGGCCTCGCGGGGTGTCGAGGTGTGGGCCGTTGATCCTTCCCAGGACATGCTCGATGTTCTCAATTCCCGTTTGCCCTGTGCGCATACCGTCCTCGCGCCGGGGGAGCAGACCGGGCTTGCCGAGTCCAGCGTGGACGTGGTCAGCTACGCCCAAGCCTGGCACTGGGTTGATCCCGAGCAGGCCAGCGCCGAGGCGGCCCGGCTGCTGCGCGAAGAGGGCAGGCTGGTGTTGCTGTGGAACCAGCTGGATGTCTCGGTGCCTTGGGTGCACCGGCTGACCCGGATCATGCATGCCGGGGACGTTCACCGACCGGAACTCATTCCGCCCTTCGGGCCCCAGTTCGCGGCCCCTGAATCAGGGATCTGGCACTGGTCCATGGCACTAACGCTCCAGGAGGTCATTGAGCTGACCCGTTCGCGCAGCTACTACCGCCGCGCGAACGAAGCAACCAGAAACAAGGTGGAGTCCAACCTGTGTTGGTACTGGTGCGAGCACCTTGGCCATAACGCCGCCGAACGGATCGACGTGCCATATCTCACCCATGCCTGGAGGGCGCGAAAACGCCGGGGTCGGTGATAGCATTAACGCTGGCCTACGCTGCAGTCCGCGGTTGCGTAGGCTTCGCACTGGGAGTCAAACCCCGGAGCACTACCTTGTAAGCGCGGTCCAACTCTAGGAGTTTGTATGGCACTGGATGCCGCAGTCAAGCAGGAAATCATCAAGGCTTACGCCACCCACGAAGGCGACACCGGTTCGCCCGAGGTGCAGATCGCTGTGATGTCGCGCCGGATCTCGGACCTGACCGAGCACCTGAAGCAGCACAAGCACGATCACCACACCCGCCGTGGCCTGATGGCTCTGGTCGGTCGTCGTCGTCGTATGCTCGGCTACCTGAAGAACACCAACATCGAGCGCTACCGCTCGCTGATTGAGCGTCTGGGTCTGCGTAAGTAGTCCCCCTCGCAAATTTGAAATCCCCGGCGCTGCCGTGGGCAAGTCGACGAAAGTCGGATGAGCTCATTGCGGTGTCGGGGATTTCTGTATCCTTGATGACTTGGCAAACCACGGTAGAGGCAACCGTGTTTTGGAATGTATGTTGTTAGCTGCGCCTTCTTGTGATCCCACCTCTGATATGACCAGAATGTAGAACCTCACCCCTGCGGATCCCAAGGACAAGCAATGAGCGAACCAGTCCCAGAACAAGGACAATCCGAGGTGCCGGTCTGGCCGAAGTTCATTTTGCCTGTGCTGACGGTACTCGAAGATGGAAGTATCGTGCACCGCCGGGATCTGATTCACCGATCCATTGAAGCAGCTGGCCTCTCAAAATCTGCCCGAGAAGAGACCCTCAACTCCGGTGGTTTGCGTGCCGAACAGCGACTGGGCTGGGCCTTCAGCCACCTGACCAAGGCCGGATGGATAGAACGGCCAACGCGTGGCAACTACCGGATTACCGAAGCCGGCCGCAGATGGGCAGCAGAGCATCCCAATGGATTGGACTCACTCTCGGAAGCCAACAAGATCTTCGAACCATTTTGGCCCCAGGGAAAGAAAACGGCCCTGCCCAAGGATGAAGCCGTCTTGGTACAGGTAGTGGATGATCCCATCGAACAGATCGAATTCGGGATTAACAGAATCACCAAAGATGTGGGGGAACACCTGCTGACGCGCTTACGCGACAGCCACCCCGATTTCTTTGAAGAGGCCGTCGTCAAGCTGTTGCTGGCCATGAGCTATGGAGGGGCCGAGCAGCGTGGGCGACGTATAGGCGGTACCGGTGACGGGGGAGTCGATGGCGTCATTGACCAGGACGCCTTGGGCCTGGAACGAATCTACGTCCAGGCAAAGCGGTACAAGGAAGGCAACAGCGTCGGGCGCGAAACAATCCAGGCATTCATTGGTGCACTGCACGGATTTGGCGCGAGCCGCGGAGTCTTCATCACCACCAGCACATTTACCCAGCACGCTCGTGACTACGCATCCGGGATCCAGTCGCGGGTCATCCTGATCGACGGGAAGAGACTGGTTTCCTTGATGATCAAGTACCGGGTCGGTGTTCAAGTAAAGCAGACATACGACGTCGTTGAAGTGGACGAGGATTTCTTCGACTAGCAGGGCTGAGGCACAGAGCTAACTTCCACCCTGCCGCGGGGACAGCAGAGGAAAGCATCGGGCCGACGCTCAGCGTTCGCTAAAGCGAGCCAAGCTGGTTATCGTAGTTTGCACGTACTTCCACGGCTGGACCGGTGGTTTTCCTGCACGCCAGGCTCCAGCCAGCAACGAAGGGTTGAATCCATGCCGGAAACTGCAATGTTCGGAATGTCTTCTCGTCTCAAGGTCTTCGTTGCGGTCTGCTTGGCTACCGGTTCGATCTTTACCGGAGCGAACGGACTGACCATCGTCCCCCTGTTGGCAGCGGCGGCGATGCTGGCCGTGGGGATTGCGGCCACGTCGGAATCCGGGCGGGATGCTCAACTTGTCGTCCCTGTCCTAGGGATTATGGCCAGTACTTTCTCCGTCATGGGCACCGCGTTTGTTCTGACCTCGAACTCGATACTTCCCTTTGGCGCCACCGCTGTCATCGCCGCTGTTCCGGTTCTCGCATGGATTTCTCTTGGCCTGACAATGGGCAGGCCTGGGGCCACCGCCACCGCATAAACCTGGCAACCGTCAGCAGACAGCTCGAAGCGCGCAAACCGGTCGGCCCCTGCGCACAGGGCGATGCAGAACCGGAATGAGCCTTCGGCTTTGGAATTCCTGCCCGGTTTCTTGGACTGCGGCGGGGTACTGTTTCCTACCTTATGTTGCGTACGGCAATCTGGCGCTGCTCCTGGGTGGGGTACGCTCAAAGTTGACGATGACTGTGGAGGTCAATGCGATGAGCGCAGCACTAACCACCGAATCCATCCGGTCGCAGCCGTTGAACAAGATTTCTGTTTTTGCATTCGTCATCGCACTTCTAAGCGTTTTCGCCCTTTGGTTCTTCGACCTGGCAACCGTGGCGATCTTCGCCGTCGGTGCAGGCCACGTGGCCCTGCATCAGCTGAAGACCACCCCGGGCAGGGGAGTGCTGCTGGCCCGCTCCGCACTTTTTATCGGGTACACGGTTGCGGCGATATCGCTGATTTCCTTCCTGATGATGCTTCCGGTCATCATTCAGCGCCTCACGCTCTAGACGCTGCCTTGTCACCGAAACCCCTTCAACAGGACGTGAAAGAATAGCGGCATGGGCGCCTCGAAAGCCGAAGGGCACAAACTCCAAAGCATCGTGCTGATCCGCCGGGTACGCGACCGGATCGACCGGGAGTATGCCCAGCCACTGAACCTTGAGGCGTTGGCGCGCGACGCGCATATCTCCAGCGGCCACCTGAGCCGGGAGTTCCGGCGCATCTATGGGGAGTCCCCATACTCGTATTTGATGACCCGGCGAATCGAACGTGCGATGACCCTGCTGCGCCGCGGAGATGTCAGCGTCACCGACGCCTGCTTCATGGTGGGCTTTTCCTCATTGGGGACATTTAGCACCCGCTTCACCGAGCTGGTAGGAGTCGCGCCCAGCGTGTACCGGCATGAGCATTCGCCCAGCAGCCCGGGGATCCCTCCCTGCCAGTCACGGCAGGTCACCAGACCGGTCAGGAATCAAGAAGCCGCCGCGAAATAGCGCTGGTAGCTTTTAGGCATGGACATCAAAATCAACTACGCATTCCTGCCGCACACCGACGGCGAAGCCGCCCTGGGGTTCTACCGCGATGCCCTGGGATTCGAGGTCCGCAAGGATGTCGGATACCAGGACATGCGCTGGATTACGGTTGGTCCGGTGGGCCAGCCGGAAACCTCCATCGTGCTGCATCCGCCGGCAGTGGACCCGGGTATCAACGAGGAAGAACGCGCCACCATCCTTCAGCTGATCGCCAAGGGCGCCTATACGGCGCTGACCCTTTCCAGCGATGACCTTGATGGGCTGTTTTCACGGCTCGAGGCCGCGGGCGCCGACGTGGTTCAGGAGCCCATGGATCAGGATTATGGGGTGCGGGACTGCGCCTTCCGTGATCCGGCAGGCAACCTCATCCGCATCAACCAGGCGTAGGCGCCCCAGCGTCACCGAAAGCCGCCGAACTTCGACAAGGAACCAAAATGCCGCTTCGCCTGGATATGGTTCGGCTCAGATCCTCCGACCCTGTGGCCAGCCACTCCTTTTACCGCCAAGCCTTCGCGCTCAATGACGCCAATGCCACTGATGCCGCCGATACACCGCTGAATATCCACGGTAAGGGTCAGCTGCACATTGTCCCGGGGGAGGGAACACCCCCGGCAAGCCCGGCCTTTGACGGGTATGTCCTCGGTGTCATTCTCCAGCAGCCCACTGATGTGGACCAGCTGCTGGGCGCGGCGCACCAGCAGGGGGCGCGGATGATCAAACCGGCCAAGAAACAGTTCTTCGGGGACTACTCCGCCTCCTTCCACGCCCCGCAGGGAGCGATCTGGAAAGTCTCCGCGGCCACCAAGAAGAACTCCGCCACCGGGCAGGCCTCGCCCAAGCCGAATGAGCTGCTGGTCCTGTTGGGGGTTGAGCAGCCCCAGCAGACCGCCACCTTCTACCAGCAGCTGGGAATGCTTACCCGCCACGATTACGGGGACAAGTTCATTGACTTCCAGCTCACCGAGGGCGGTTTCCGGCTGGGGCTGCTGCCGCGCAAGGGGCTGGCCAAGGACGTCGGGGTCAACGACGAGGGCAAGGGCCATAACGGTGCCCTGACCCTCTGCCATCATGCGGCGTCCCGGGACGCACTGCAGGCACTGCTGGATACGGCACGAGCCGCGGGAGCCGGGAACGTTCTGGAACCGCACCAGCAGGACGGCCAATGGCATGCCGGCTTTACCGACCCGGCCGGGTACGGCTGGAAGCTCACCAGCCCGGTGTAGGCAAACCCGCCGGAACACAAAAGTGGCGGCGACTGCGTCCCGATGAGGGAGGAGTCGCCGCCACTGACATGCTGCCGCTTGCTAGGCGGCCACGCTCTCGGCCTGCGCCGGGAACAGGGCCGCGCCGATGGCGACCGCCTCACTGCCCAGCTCGCTGGGCAGGATCTGCACCGGATGCCCGGAAATGGGCGGGATCTCCTCCAGTGTGGCGCCGATAACCGGTTCCAGCAGATCCCAGGAACGGGCCAGCCCGCCACCGATCACGAAGGCGGACAGATCCAGCAGCCCGGAAACCACCAGGGCCGCCTGGGCCAGCCCCTCGCCGGCCTCCTGGAAAATTTGCTGCGCCGCGCCATCGCCCTGCCGGGCGGCCTGGGCCACCTGCTGGGCGGTCAGCGGAGAACCGGTCATCTCGTAGTAGCGTGCCGCCACCGAGCGGCCCGAGGCCAGGGTTTCCAGGTGGCCGAGCCGGCCACAGGTGCACAGGCGCTCGCCGAAGCCGGGAATGTGCCCGATTTCCGCGGCCGCGCCGTGCTCCCCGGTGAACAGCCGCCCGCCGAGCACCAGTCCGCCGCCGACCCCGGTGCCCAGCGTGATGCCGAAGAAGTTGGGGTGCCCGTACCCGGCCCCGTAGAACTGTTCGGCCAGCACGAATGCGGCCACGTCGTTGCCGATGCTCACCGGCATGGACAGCGCCCGCTGCAGGTTGGCCCCCAGATGGTAGCCCTGCCAGCCGCTAAACGAGTCGCTGGCCACCCTGACCACGCCGTGCGCGTCAATCACCCCGGCGGCACCGACCCCGGCACTGATCGGGGTGGCCCCGGACTGGGCGATTGCCTCGACACTGACCCGGCGCACGGCCTGCACCATGGCGTCCCCGCCCTCGGAGGCCGGGGAGGGGGTGGCACACTTGGCCAGCACCTGGCCGGCCGGATCCAGCATCACCGCCGAGATCCCGGTGCCGCCGATGTCTATTCCTAGTCGTGCCTTCAACTATTTCCCTTCACTTCCAAGTGCGAGCAGTTCCCGGCGGGCCTGGCGGCGCAGCGCCTGGGCTTCTGGATCCGGGGAGGGGACCGAGGCCAGCAGCTGCCGGGTGTAGTCCTGCTGCGGGTCGGTGAGCACCCGGGCCGCCGGACCGGACTCCAGGACCTGGCCCTGACGCATCACGCTGACCGAGTCGCACACCGAATGCACCACCGCCAGGTCGTGGCTGATGAACAGGCAGCCGAAGCCGTGCTCCTGCTGCAGCTCCAGCAGCAGGGTGAGCACCTCGTCCTGCACCGAGACGTCCAGGGCGCTGGTCGGCTCGTCGGCGATCAGCAGCTTCGGGGCCAGGGCCAGCGCCCGGGCCAGGCCGATGCGCTGGCGCTGCCCACCGGAGAGCTCATGCGGGTAGCGCAGCGCCGTGTCCTTGGGCAGGCGGACCGCGTCAATCAGTTCGGCGACCCGGCGCTCGCGGAAGCCGCGGCCGGGGTCGGCCAGCTCCTTGCGGTGCATGATCATCGGCTCGGCAATCGAATCGCCCAGGGTCATGCGCGGGTCCAGGGAGCCGCCCGGGTCCTGGAAGATGATGCCCAGCCGGGAGCGCAGCCGGCGCAGCGCCCGGCGGGACAGGCCGGAGATGTCCTGGCCGAACAGTTCCACCCTGCCGGAGCTCAACGGCACCAGCCCGAGCGGGACCCGGCCCAGGGTGGACTTGCCCGAACCGGACTCGCCCACCAGCCCGACGATCTGGTTCTGGTGGATCACCAGCTCGGCGTGGTCCACCGCCCGGATCTTGCGGGTGCCGGAGGTGAAGTCCACGCAGACCTCACCCATCACCAGGATTTCCTCCCCGGCCGCGCGGCGTGGTGCCTCCTGGGCGTCGGGCACGGTCTGGGCGCTGACTTCCCGCTGCTCAAGCTGCATCTGCGGCAGCTTGGGCACCGCGGCCAGCAGCGCCTGGGTGTAGGGATCGGTGGGGGTGCGCAGCACCTCGAACGCCGGTCCGCTTTCCACCACGAGCCCGGACTTCATCACCACCACCCGGTCGGCCAGGTCGGCCACGACCCCCATGTTGTGGGTGATCAGCACCAGGGCGGTGTTGGTTTCGCGCACCAGCTGGCGCAACAGCTCCAGGATCTCGGCCTGCACCGTCACATCCAGTGCCGTGGTCGGTTCGTCGGCGATGATCACCGCCGGGTTGCAGGCCAGGGCGATGGCGATGACCACGCGTTGGCGCTGGCCGCCGGAGAGCTGGTGTGGATAGTTGCGGGCCTTGCCGACCGGGTCGGGGATGCCGACCTTCTCCAGCAGGCTCACCGCCCGCTCGTGGGCCTGGGCCTTGCTGGCCTCGGTGTGGTTCAGGATCGCCTCGGCGATCTGCGCACCGATTTTCATGGACGGGTTCAGGGCGGTCATCGGCTCCTGGAAGACCATGGAGACCACGTTGCCGCGCAACGTGTCCATCATCGAGTCCGGGCTGCCCAGCACCTGGTGCCCGGCGACCTGCAGGGAACCGCGGGTGCGGGCGGTGCTGGGCAGCAGGCCCAGCGCCGCCAGGGAGGTGATGGTCTTGCCGGAGCCGGATTCACCGACCACCGCCAGCACCTCGCCGCGGTTGACCTCGAAGCTGACCCCGCGCACCGCGTTGACGGTGCGGTTCTTGGTCACGAAGTCCACTTCCAGGTCCGACACCTGCAGCGCCACCTCGGCCGGCTCGGCCGCGCGGCGCGCCCGCCGGGTGGATTCGGGGGTAGGGTTCTGGTTCACTGCTGACCTCGCACATCAAACATGTCGCGCAACCCATCACCGATGAAGTTGAACGCACAAACTACAAGAACAATGGCGATGCCCGCCGGGAAGATCAGCCACCAGGCCCCGGAGTAGACCGAGGAGATGCCCTCGCTGAGCATCGCGCCCCAGTCGGTGGCCGGCGGCTGCAGGCCCATGCCCAGGAAGGAGATGTAGGCGATCAGCAGGATCGCGTCAGCCACCTGGAAGGTCGCGTTGACCACGACGGTGCCGATGGTGTTCGGGATGATGTGGCGCACCACGGCGCGGGTGTTGCTGCCGCCGGTGGCCTTCACCGCCAGCACGTAGTCCCGGGTCTTCAGGCTCAGGGCCTCGGCACGGGTCAGGCGCGCGGGCACCAGCCAGGAGACCAGGCCGATGATCAGCACCATCATGGACTCACTGGGGCGCACGATCGCGGAGATCACCAGCAGCAGGAAGATGCCGGGCACCGCGATGCCCGCATCTACGATGCGCATCATCACCGCGTCCACCCAGCCCCCGGCGTAGCCGGCGATTGAACCCCACAGGGTGCCGATCACGGTGGCCAGCACGCCGGCGGCAAGCCCCACCAGGATGGAGGTCTGCCCGGCGACCATCAGCCGGCCGAGCACGTCATAGCCCAGCCCGTCGGTGCCCAGCACGTGCCCCTGCTCCCCGGGGGTGAGGTTGGAGGCCATCAGGTTCGTGGAGACCTGTTCGGTGGGGTACAACAGTGGTCCCAGGAAGCTGAAGAGCACCAGGGCCACCAGGATGGCGGTGCCCAGCACCGCGAGCTTGTTGGAGAAGAACTGGCGCACCGCGCGCCTGGTCGGGCTCATCGCCGCCTCGGAGCTGCGCGCCGGGGTGGCCGGGGCCGTCGGGTTCTTGGTTGTCTCACTCATTTGACGCCTCCACGGGAACGCGGATCGAGGATGAACTGGGTGATGTCGGCCAGCAGCGAGCCGATCACGGTGGCCAGGGAGATCACCAGGATGCAGCCCAGCAGCACCGGGAAGTCGGTGGTCTGTGCCGCATTCCAGAACAGCAGGCCCATGCCCGGGTAGTTGAACAGCTGCTCCACCACCAGCGCCCCGCCGAACATCACCGGCAGGTAGTAGCCGAGCATGGTCACCACCGGGGTCAGCGAGTTGCGCAGCACGTGGCGGGCCACGACCCGCTTCATCGCGGTGCCCTTGGCCCGGGCGGTGCGCACGTAGTCCTCGTGCAGGTTGTCAATGGTGGAGGAGCGCATGTAGCGGGAGAAGGTGGCCACCCCGGCCAGCCCGCTGGTGAGCACCGGCAGCACCATTTCCTTGGGCTGGGCCAGGATTTCGCCCACGGTGTTGCCCTGCGGGGCGCTGGCCGGAAGGATGCCCAGCAGCTGGGCGAAGAACATGATCAGCAGCAGGCCCAGAAAGAAGCTGGGGGTGGAGTAGACCACGAAGTTGATGCCGGTGATGATGTAGTCAAAGGGCTTGTTGCGGCGCAGCGCCTGGGCCATCCCCAGCGGGATGGAGACCAGCAGGGCCCCGCCCACGGCGGCGATCGCCAGGATCAGGGTCTTGGGCAGGCGCTGGGCGATCAGCGAGGAGACGTCCTCGTTCATCACGAACGAGCGGCCCAGGTCCCCGGTCAGCCACTGGCTGACGTAGTTGAAGTACTGCTGGATCAGCGGCAGGTCGAAGCCCATCTCATGGTTGAAGGCCTCGATCTGGGCGGGCGTGGCCGCCTGGCCCAGAATGCCGCGGGCCGGGCCCCCGGGCAGTGCCTGCAGCAGCAGGAAGACGATGACCGACACAATGGCGATCACCACCGCGGCCTGCACCAGGCGTTTGATCATGAACAGCCCGAAGAGGCGGATATTCGAATTATCCCGGACGGCGGTAGTCGTCATCGGCGATAGTCCTTTCAAAAGTTGTGTGCCTGCCCGCGGCCCGGCCCCGCGCAACGGCGCCGGGCCACGGACACACCGCAGGTATTACTTGTTCCAGCCCCAGCGCTGCGGGAAGAAGTTCCCGGTCGGGTCCTGGGTGGTGCCGGTCATGCCGTCGCGGATCACCGAGACCTGGTAGACCGGGTTGGGCAGCCACATCACCGGCAGGTCCTCGGCCAGCAGCGCCGAGTAGTCCTGCATGATCTGCGGGTCGTTGCTCTCCAGCGCCTTGGTCATCAGCTCATCGGCCTTCGGGTTGGAGTAGTTGCCGAAGTTCACCGAGGCGCCGGTGGCGAAGATGCGCTCCCCGGTCGGGTAGGCCGGGAAGTACCAGGAGCCGGCGGCACCGAAGTAGGAGAACTGCCAGTTGCAGTCCGAGGAGTCGGCCTCACACGGCACGGTGCGGTTGAGCACCGAGTTCAGCGGCGCGCGGTCGAAGCTCACCGCGACCCCGGCCTCACGGAAGGAGGACTGGATGGCGGCGAACTGCTTGTCCGCCTCCTCCGAACCGTTTTGCACCATCATGGTCAGCTCCATCTTGGTGCCTTCCTTGATGCCCTCGCCGCAGTCCGAGTCCCCGGTGCCGGCCGACTCGCAGACCAGGATGCCGTCGCTGCCGGCCTTCCAGCCGTGGTCGGCGAACAGCTGCTTGGCCTTTTCGATGTCGTACGGGTAGGGGTTGTTCTTCTGGGTGTCGGAAAGGTAGTGGGACTCGATGTCCTGCGGCACCGGGCCATAGACCGGGTTGGCCCCGCCCATCCAGACCTTTTCGGAGATGGTGCTCTGGTCCACCGAGGACTGCAGCGCCTGGCGCACGTAGAGCTGCTTGAAGACATCGCCCATCTTCGGGTTGTTGAAGTTGTAGGGCATGTAGGTGATGGCCCACCCTTCCCAGGGGTCCATGTTGTAGTTGTTCGCCTGGAACTGCTGCTGCTGGTTCAGCAGTGAGGTGGGAATGTAGCCGTAGTCAATGCCCTTGGAGCGCAGCAGGTTCACTTCGGCGTCGGCGGAGGTGAACGGCAGCAGGTTCACGGTCTGGACCTGGGCGGCGTCCTTGCCGTCGTAGTTTTCGTTCTTCTCCAGCGTGACCTTGCCGGAGTTGTCAAAGCCGCCGAGGGTGAACGGGCCGGAGACCACCTTCCACAGCGGGTTCTCCACGTAGTCCGAGATGTTCTCCGATTCCTTCATCAGGAACTTGAAGATCTCCTTGGCGCCCTTCTCGGTGCGGTCCGCGTCCCCGACCTTGCCGTCCTGGCTGGTCTTGGCCCAGGCATGGTGCGGCAACGGGCGCACGGAAGCCAGCTGGCCGGAGTTCAGCCAGTCCTGGTTGTAGACCTTGTCGAAGGTGACGGTGAAGGTCTTCTCGTCGGTGTACTCCACGTCGGTGATGTTGTCCGGCAGACGGCCTTCCTTGTACCCGCCCCACTGTTCCTTGTTCGCCTTGATCAGGTTGAACCAGAATTCCACGTCGCGGGTGGTGATCGGTTCTCCGTCGGACCAGTGCATGTCACGCATGTGGAAGGTGACCTGCTTGCCGTCCTCGGAGTATTCCACCTTGTCGGCGATGCCGGTTTCGGTGTCCATGGCCATTTCGCCCTTGGAGCCGTCGAAGGTGAACATCGGGGACCACAGGGCCTGGTGGATGGAGGAGTTGTGGGTGGCCATCTTGCCGGCCACGCCGATCGGCAGGATCCAGTTTGGCGTGGCGTTCGGCGGCAGGGCGTAGTTCACGGTGTTGGTGTCCACGCCGGCCGGCACGGTCTTGGCCGCGGCATCGCTGTCGCCGTCGGTGGCGGAGTTGGTGTTGCTGTTTGCCCCGCCGCAACCGGTGAGCAGCAGCGCCAGCGCTGCCAGGCCGGCGGTGACGGACTTTTTCATGCGTCTCTGGTCGAAAGCCATGAGTTCCTCGCTAACGGTGTGAGTGGCTGACGATCCGCCGCCAACCTTTATTCAACATCGAACAAAGTATTGATACTTATGATCAAACTATGTGTAGTATAGGTCACGAGAGCTAGGACTTGCACCTGAATCGAAAAAAGTTTTGCGAATCTTGGTAATAGAAAGCGTCGTATGCGCCCAATGAGAGGATGTGTTCATGGCTTCAGGAAACCTGGCGGCGGACATCATCCATCGCATCGCTGTTGAACCAGTCACCCGCTCGGCCCTGGCCCGCGAGTTTGAACTGGCCCCCTCCACGATCTCGGCAAAAGTCAATGAACTGACCGAGGCCGGGCTCATCGTTGAAGGCGGTGCCGCGCTCTCCCGTGGCGGACGCCCCGGCAAGCTGCTGACCTTGCGTTACCAGTCCGGACGCCTTGGGGTGATCTCCATGGGTTCGCGCCACGCGCGGGTTGGGGTGGCGGACATGTCCCGCAAAATCCTGTCCATCCGCGAAGTGCGGATCGATGTCGGTCAGGGCGTGGATGCCACCTTGGACACTCTCTGGGCTGCGCTGAGGCAGGTGGCGGCCGAGGATGGCGGACAGCTGTTGGCGGTGGGCCTGTGTCTGCCCGGACCGGTGGATGTGGAGCGAGGCGTGGTCGTCTCGCCCTCGCGCATGCCCGGCTGGCACAACCAGCCGGTGGCCGAGATGGCCCGGCAAAAAATGGGCATACCGGTGAACATGGACAACGATGCGAACCTCGCGGCGCTGGGGGAGTACCTGACCCGGGGCGATGACGCCGCCGCCAACTCGATCACGCTGATCGCCGGATCCGGCATCGGCTCGGGCATCATGGCCAACGGCGAACTCTTCCGCGGCTCCTCCTACGCCGCCGGGGACATCACGCACACCAAGGTCGAGGCCGCCGGGGACCGGTTGTGCTCCTGCGGCAACCGCGGCTGCCTGGAAACCATTGCCTCCGGCGCGGCCATCGTGCGCGACCTGGCCGCGGTAGGCACCCATGTCGATGACATCCACGACGTGATCCAGCTGGTGCGTGACGGGCACCCGGCCGCCAATGGAGTGGTGCGCGAGGCCGGCCGGCAACTCGGGCTCGCGCTGAGCACCGTAGTGAACTTCTTTAATCCCGGGGACGTCTACCTCACCGGCACCCTGTCCAGCGCCAGCGTCTACGTGGCTGCGGTGCGCTCCCAGCTTTATGAACGCTGCCTGCCCATGGCCACCTCCGGGCTGCGCGTGGAAGCGGCAATGGCCGGGGCACACGCCGGGCTGATTGGCGCCGCGGAGATCGCCTTGATCGAGTTGCTGAGCCAGCCCAGCCTCCCCGCAGAATTTTCAGACCCGCCGGCCTAGCCGGTGGGCGGCGCTCAGGCGCCACGACCCTCCATGAAAGGAAACCGTCTCGTGAACCCAACCCCTGCAGCACTGAAAATCGGCTTCGGCGGCATGTCGATTGAAGCCTCGAACTTCTCCCCGCACCGTTCGGGATTCGAGGCCTTCAACTTCACCCCCGATGACGCGCTGATGGGCCGGTACAGTTTCCTGCAGCCTGAGCACGAGAACTATGACGCCGCCCTGGACGCCGCGTTCACCGCCATCCCGCTGGTCCACGCCCGCTCCCTGCCCGGAGGCATGGTTGAGCCTGAAGTGTATGAGACGCTCAAGCGCGATCTGATCGCCATGATCCACGAGCACGGCCCGTTCGATGGTTTCTTCTTTGACATCCATGGCGCCATGACCGTGCTGGGGCGCCAGGACGCGGAGGCGGACCTGGCCCGCGCCGTGCGCAGCGCCCTGGATGAGGAAAGCCAGAAGGCCGGTACACCGCGCTGCCTGGTTTCGGCCACCATGGACTTGCACGGCAACGTCACCGCCGATCTGGTTGAGCAGTGCGACCTGATCACCTGCTACCGCATGGCCCCGCACGAGGATGAGCAGGAAACCAAGCAGCGCGCCCTGCGCAACCTGGTGGATCGGCTGCAATCCGGTGCCGGGGCACCGCACAAGGCGTTCGTGCGGATCCCGGTGCTGCTGCCCGGGGAGAAGACCTCCACCCGGCTGGAACCGGCCAAGGGCATCTATGCCGCCATCCCGGGCATTGAAGCCCTGGACGGGGTCACCGACGCCTCGATTTGGGTGGGCTACGCCTGGGCCGATGAACCGCGCTGCTACGCCACCGTGGTGGTCACCGGTGATGACGCCGAACTGATCGGGCAGCAGGCCACCGAGCTGGGCAAGCGCTACTGGCAGGCCCGCGCGGACTTCAAGTTCGTGGCCCCGGCCGCCTCCCTGGAGGAATGCCTGGCCGCCGCGCTGGCCGAAGACGCGCCGCGCCCCTACGTGATCTCCGATTCCGGGGACAACCCGACCGCCGGCGGATCCGGGGACGTGACCTGGACG
The DNA here is from genome assembly GCF_005774635.1 of Glutamicibacter sp. V16R2B1. NCBI lineage: Bacteria > Bacillati > Actinomycetota > Actinomycetes > Micrococcales > Micrococcaceae > Glutamicibacter > Glutamicibacter sp. V16R2B1. The sequence continues at coordinate 52,105 of NZ_VATX01000003.1, read as the reverse complement.
CTGCGCGAACTGCTGGCCGATGAACGGCTCACCGGGCAGGATTCCCCGCGCGTCGTGGTCGCCTCGGTCTTTGATGCCCCGGCCGTGGCCGCGTGCTTCGAGGCCGGGCTGGGTGCCGAGATCAGCCTGGAGGCCGGGGCGCGGGTGGACCACGTGCATTCCGGTCCCGCAGAGCTCATCGGCGTCGTGCACAGCCTTACCGACGGGGATGCCACCAGTGGGCGGGTCGCCGTGGTGCGGGTCGGTGGGGTGCACGCCATCATCACCGAACGGCGCAAGCCCTACCACACCCGTTCCGACTTCGCCGCCGCCGGGCTGCAGGCCACCGACTTTGACCTCGTCGTGGTCAAGATCGGCTACCTGGAACCGGAACTGTTCGACCTGGCTGAAGGATGGATGCTCGCACTGACCCCCGGCGGCGTGGACCAGGACCTGCTGCGCCTGGGCCACCGAAAGATCGAGCGTCCCATGTTCCCGTTCGACCAGGACATGGAAGACCCGGACCTTGGCGCCCAGCTGTTCGCAGCCCGCCCGCACGGAGCCTAGCCATGCCCGTACTGGAAATCGCGGTCCAGGACGCTGCCGGTGCCCGCATCGCCTGCAGTGAGGGGGCCGAGCGGGTGGAGCTGTGCTCGGCACTGTCCACCGGAGGGCTGACCCCCTCGGTGGGGATCCTGCGCACCACCATCGAGGTGGGCCTGCCGGTTCACGTGCTGATCCGTCCCAGGCCCGGCGGATACGTCTACGATGTCACCGAGGTTGAGGCAATGGTCGCGGACATCGTCTGCAGCATGGAGCTTGGCGCGCAGGGCGTGGTGATCGGAGCACTGGACGGTGCAGAGAGCGCCTTGGACCTGCCGGTGCTCGGCCAGCTGGCCACCGCCGCACGCAGCGTGAACCCGGATGCCGAAATCACCGTGCACCGCTGTGTGGACGTCTTGCTGGAGCGCGGCATCGAACCGCAGCGGATCATCCGGGATCTCGTCGAGCTCGGCGCCACCCGGGTACTGACCTCCGGGGGAGCGACGCGTTCCATCGACGGCGTGGACACGTTGACCCAGCTTCACCAATTGGCAGAAGGGCGCGTGCAGATCCAGGCTGGCGGGGGAGTACGCATTGGCGACATTCCCAGATTGCGCCATTTGGATGGGGTCCACCTCTCCGCCCGGCACAGCGTCAACGGGGGAGCGGCCGGTCCCGGCGGCGGCAGCGGGCACATCGATGCCACCAGCGCTGAGCTGGTGCACCAGGTCCGGGTAGCCCTGGACGCGTCATAAAGTCCTGCCCCAATGTTCCGCACGCGGACCTAGCCTGGGCGCTTGGGCAGCGCTGCTGACCGAAGGAGCGCCAGAGCGCCAGCTCCGCTTCGCGCTGGCGTGCCGTGAACGTTTTCGGCCTGGTTCGTGGCTGTGCAGCCCGGTATTCACCGGTGGGATGATCTTTCCCTGGTGAATACCGGGTTTTGCGCTTTTCCAAGGAGTCATCCTGGTGGGGGAGCCGTGACCGTGCAGGAGGGCCGCGGCAACGAGGTCTGTCTAACTTGTGTGTATCAAAAACACTCCACGTCATGCTGCTACCTTTTTGTCCACAAGATCGGGTAACGTCTCGTTTGTCACTAGCCCCCAAGAAAGTGAGAGAAACATGAAGGCGCTTTTCGATCTCGACTTCCGCCGGTTCGTCACCCCGACCATCATCAAGATCGTCTACATCCTGATCATGGTGATGCTGGGTATCGGTTACCTCGTGGCCGTGTTCAGCAGCTTCCAGGCCAGCACCGGCTTCGGCATCTTCACGCTGTTGATCCTCGGACCGCTCTTCGTCCTGCTCTACCTGGTCCTGGCCCGCGCCAGCCTTGAATCGCTGCTGGCCGCGATTCGCACCGCGGAGAACACCGCGGAACTGGTGCGTCTGGCTGGCGGCCACGCCCCGGGCACTGATCCGCAGTTCCCGGCCGGGCCGCAGTCCCCGGCGGGCCCGTCGGCTCCGACCAACCCGCAGATGCCGAACACGCCCCAGCCCGGAAGCGGACCGGCAGCCCCGACCAACCCGTACCAGCAGTAGGTCCTGGACCTTCAGCCGGAACTGCAACTGCCCTGCGGCAACTGGAGAACCAGTTGCCGCAGGGCAGTTTTGTATTGGGGTGGTGAACCGGTGCCTTGGCTACCAGGCGTACTCGGCCTTCAGGGAGAGCACCGGGCATTCGGCCTGCAACAGGATCCGCTGCGCGGTGCTTCCCATGATGAACTTGCCCACCGGCGAGCGCTTGCGCATGCCGATGACAATGAGTTCGGCCCGCTGGGCACGGGCCACACCCAGGATCTTGTCCGCCGGGTCGGAGCCCAGCGGCGAGCGCTCGATCCAGAAGTCCACTCCCGACGCGGCGAGGCGTTCTTCCAGCTCATGATGCTGCTTGGCATCAATCAGCCGGTTGTCGATGGGGGTATCACCCTTGGACGCGTTGACGACGGTGAGCCGGCTTTGGGAACGCTCGGCTTCGAAGATGGCCCGCTGCAGTGCCGCCTCTCCTTCCGGGGAAGGGATGTATCCGACCACGATGCTCATGAGTGATCCTTCCTTGTATCTTCCCCATGCGGCCGGCTCTGTTCGGCCACATGGCTTCCGCCCTTCAGGTGCTGGTGGTCCAGGGGCGAGAGCTCATTCTCGGTGAGGTTGCCGCCCCCGGCCAGCCCTTGGGCCAGTTCGGAGGAGCCGCCGCGGGAACGGCGGATCACCATGAAGACGACCGGCAGGAGCAGCAGGATGGCAATGATGATGTAGATCGTCACCGCCACCGGCTCGCTCCACAGCCCGGAAACTTCACCGGCACTGAGCTGGAAGGTCTTGCGCAGTTGTTCCTCGGCCATCGGCCCGATGATGACACCTAGGATCAGCGGCAACACCGGCAGTCCGAAGCGGCGCAGTGCGAAGCCGAGCAGCCCGATGACCAGCAGCAGCCACAGGTCCGCGGTCTGCATGTTTACCGAGAACGCGCCCAGCGTGGCGAAGAACAGGATCCCGGCATACAGGTAGGGGCGGGGGATCTGCAGCAGCTTCGCCCAGACCGGGGCCAGTGGCAGGTTGATCAGCAGCAACAGGGTGTTGCCGATGAACAGGCTCGCGATCAGCGCCCACACCAGTGCCGGCTCATTTTCAAACAGCAGCGGACCGGGCTGGATGCCCTTCATGACCAGGAAGGCGAGCATGACCGCGGCGGTGGCGTTGGTCGGCAGGCCCAGGGCGAGCATCGGGGTAAGGGTGCCGGCAGCCGAGGCATTGTTCGCCGCCTCCGGGCCCGCCACACCCTCGATGGCGCCGTGGCCAAACTCCTCGGGGTGCTTGGACAGCTTTTTCTCGGTCACGTAGGACAGGAAGGTTGGCACCTCGGCGCCGCCGGCGGGCAGGGCGCCAAAGGGGAAGCCGTACGCGGTGCCGCGCAGCCACGGCTTCCAGGACCGCTTCCAGTCTTCCTTGCCCATCCACGGGGCGCCGACCGGAATGGTGCGGGTGGGGGTGCGGCGCAGGTGCCCGGCAATCCACAGGGCCTCGCCAATCGCGAAGATCGCGACGGCCACCACCACAATGTCCAACCCGTCCACCAGCGGCGCGAAGCCGAAGGTGAGCCTGCTCTGCCCGGAGACCGGGTCCATACCCACCAAACCGATGGCCAGGCCGAGGCCCAGGGAGGCAAAACCGCGGATCTTGGAGGAACCCAGGACCGCGGTCACGGTAATCAGTGCCAGCACCATGATCGCGAAGTAGCTGGGGGCGCCCAGGCTCACCGCGAACTTCACCACGAAGGGGGCCACCGTCACCAGCAGGGCGGTGCCGATGGTTCCGGCCACGAAGGAGCCGATGGCTGCGGTGGCCAGCGCCTGGGCGGCACGGCCGGCCTTGGCCATCTTGTGCCCCTCGATGGCGGTGATCACCGTTGCGGATTCACCGGGGGTGTTGAGCAGGATGGAGGTGGTTGAACCGCCGTACATGCCGCCGTAGTAGATGCCGGCGAACATGATCAGCGCACTGGAGGTCTCCATTCCGTAGGTGACAGGCAGCAGCAGCGCCACTGCCATGGCCGGACCGATGCCCGGAAGTACACCGACCGCGGTGCCCAGGATGACCCCGGCGAACGCGAACAGCAGGTTGATGGGGGTCAGGGCGGCGGCGAAGCCGTCCATCAGGAGGTTGAGCGTATCCAACTACAACACCCCCGACAGGATCCCGGCCGGCAGCTTGATGCCCAGACCGAGGTAGAAACCATAGAAGGAACCCAGCGCCATGACCAGGGAGATGACCAGGGTCAGGACATAGCGTCGGGCACCCAGGCACAGAGCCGAACCGAAGAACAGCAGCGTGCCGGAGATGACCCAGCCGGCCCAGTTGATCAGCAGGATGTTCACCACGAACACCCCGATCAGCGGCAGCAGGGTTTTCCAGTCCGAGGGCTGGCTCAGGTCCACGTCTTCGCCTTCCTCGCCCTGGGCGAGGTTGCCACGCCATACGGTGATGGCCAGCGCCACGGCGGAGAGGACCAGAATCACCGAGACCACGTAGGGCAGGGCCTTGGGCCCGACCACGTCGGCCTGGGAATACGTCACATGAAGCTGCGACGCGTCAACGAACACCAGGATTCCCACCAAGAGAAGAAACGCGGCGAACAGCAGTTCGACGCGCTTCTTCCTGGTTGTGGCTACTTCGCTCACGCCAGCCCCAGGGCCTTGAGCACGTTGGCCACGCGCTCATCCTGTTCGCTCAGGAAGCTGGAGAAGTCCTCACCGGTCATGAACGCATCGCTCCAGCCGTTGGTCTCCAGTGCTTCCTTCCACTGCTCGGAGTCGTGCATCTTGGTGACGACGTCAATCCACTTCTGCTTGTCGGCGTCCGAGATCTCCGGCGGGGCGACAATGCCGCGCCAGTTGGAGAAGACCAGGTCGATGCCGGACTCCTTGAGTGTCGGGGCATCCACGCCCTCCAGGCGCTCTTCGCCGCTGGTGGCCAGGACGCGCACCGAGCCCTCTTCGATCTGCTGCATGTATTCACCGGCGCCGGAGGCGGCGAACGCCAGCTTGTTGCCCAGGATGGCCGGCAACAGATCCCCGCCGCCGTCGTAGGAAACGAAGTTCACCTTCTTCGGGTCAATGCCCACGGCCTGGGCCAGCTGCATCGGCAGCAAGTGGTCCGGGCCGCCCGGCGAGGAGCCGCCGCCGACCGAAAGCTTGCCCGGATCCTTCTTCCAGGCCTGAACCAAATCGTCGATGGTCTTGTACGGGGAGTCCTTGGAGACCATGATCGCTCCCGGCTCCTCGATGAGCTTGGCAATCGGGGTGGTTTCGGTCAGCTTCGCATCGGATTCGTTGGTGTAGCTGGCGCCCACCACGCCCAGACCCATCAGCATTGACAGGTCCCCGGTGCCCTTTTCATTGACCAGGCGGGCCAGCCCCACGGTGCCCCCGGCACCGGCCAGATTGAAGACCTCGGGGTTCGAAGCAATGTCCGCCTCATCCATGACCTTGGCGGCCACGCGGGCGGTGGTGTCATAACCGCCACCGGCGGTGTTGGGAACCATGATGCGCAGTCCGGCCACCGGTCCACTGTCCGCCGACTGGCCTTCGGACGAGTTCTCGGAGGTGACACCGCAGCCGGTGGCGGTCAGTGCCAGTGCCGCGGCGGCGGCAACGGTGGCCACCTTGCGCAGGGATTTGAAAGTTTTCATCGGATTCGTGCCTCACTACCTTCATTGTTGGGCGAGTGCTTTAGACACTATGGCCCGCGGTGCTGCGCGTCACGTTTGCGTAAGCAGAGTAGATATTGTTCATTGTGTAACCAAAAAATGTGATCCCGCTCTCGCGTCGCTTCGGTACGCTAAAGGGTGGAGAACGCCGCAACATCAATGGCGGCAAGAGGAGAACGGGACACATGAAAACGGCCCATGCCGCGAGGGGACGAAAGCCCGGTCGGCAACTGACTTTGGCCGGGCAATACCTGATCATGCAGCTGTTGATCATCGGGGTCGTTCTCACCGGGGTCATCGCCGTATCGGTGAATCAGGCGACCAACAATTTTGAGAAGTCCGAAACCCGCAGAAGCCTGTCCGCGGCTGAATCCCTGGCTTCCAATCCCCTGCTGCGCGCGCTCCTGCCCGATGCGGCCCCGGAGATGGGTTCGGCCCTGCCTGCCATGGCCGAGTCCGCGCGCAGCATCTCGGGCCTGGATTTCGTGGCCATCGCCGACGCTGCGGGCACGATCATCACCTCCAGCTACCCCGATGAAGTCAACTCCTCCATCCTCACCCCGGACAGCACCGTGACCCAGGGCCGCGCGTGGCGCGGAGAACGCGTCCATGACGGGAAGCATGAACTGATCGCCCACATCCCGGTGCTGAACGAGGAGGGAAAGCTGATCGGGATCGTGGGGGCCGGGCAAAGCTACCCCAATACCGCCGAGCTGCTCCGGGAGATCGCGCCCAGCGTGCTGTTCACCCTGCTGGTGTGCATCCTGCTCGGAGCCGGAGGCTCAGTCCTGCTGGCCCGAAAGGTCAAGCACCAGACCAGGGGAATGGAGCCGCGGGACATCACCAAGCTCTTTGAACATCGCGAGGCGCTGCTGCATGGGGTGAAGGAGGGCGTGATCTCGGTTTCCCCCAACCACCGGATCACCCTGGCCAACGATGTGGCCATTGAACTGCTGCGCCTGCCTGAAGACTGTGTGGGGCGCACATTGGAGGAGCTGAACGTCGCCCCGCAGGTGACCCGTGCCCTTCTCACCCAGCAGGAGGAAGCTGACCGGCAGTTCCTGATCGGGGAGCGGGTTCTGGTCTTCAACCGCATGCCCATCAGCCGCGGGGAACGGGATCTGGGATCGGTGACCACGTTCCGCGACCGCACGGAGCTAAGCCGCCTGGAACAGGAACTGGGTAACACCAAGGCCACCAGCGACATGTTGCGCGCCCAAACCCATGAGTTCGCGAACCAGCTGCATGCGATTTCCGGACTCATCAAACTCGAAGAATATGGGGAAGTGGAGCGTTTCATTGAAGGGGTCAGCCTCAGCCGCAGCCAGTTGTTCGACAGCGTGTCGACCTCGATTGAGGATCCCACGGTGGCAGCACTGCTGATCGCCAAGGCCAGTGTCGCCTCGGAACGTGGCATCCAGCTGGAGCTGAACGAGGAATCCCGCCTCAGCCGGTGCGAAGACGCACTGGCCCGCGACCTGACCACGGTGGTTGGCAACTTGACGGATAATGCAATAGAAGCCGTGACTCAGATTAGTGACGCCCACATCCAGATCACCATCGAAGACACGGATTCCCAAATAGCCATCACCGTCGCGGATAACGGCCCCGGAATTGACGACGGGGTCATTGAGGAGATCTTCGCCCAGGGGTTCTCGACCAAGGACCACCACGCCGCGGGAGGGCGCGGTTTTGGCTTGGCGCTGGCCCGCCTGGTCTGCCAGCGCCACGGCGGGCGCGTGATGGCCAGGAACGACAACGGTGCGCTCTTCACCGCCACACTCGCAAAGTAAAGGACAGCACGCCAGATGATCAAGGTACTGGTGATCGACGACGATTTCATGGTCGCCAAGGTTCACTCCGGCTTCGTGAACAGCATCGACGGGTTCGCCGTGGTGGGGGTCGCGCATAACGGGGCCGAGGCCGTCAAGGCCGTCGAATCACTGAACCCGGCACTGGTGCTACTGGACATCCACCTGCCGGACATCAATGGGCTGGATCTGCTGCAGCAGCTGCGAACGATCAAACCCGACCTGGACGTACTGGTCATCAGCGCCGCCCGGGAAATGGACACGGTCCGCAGGGCCTTGCGCGGGGGAATCGTGCACTACTTGATGAAGCCGTTCTCCCGGGACGATCTCAATGAACGGCTTGAGCATTACCGAAGCTCCTATGCGCCCCTGCAAACCTCGGATCAGCAGCTGCAGCAGGAGGACGTCAATCGGCTCTTCGGATTGGGAAAGGGGCAGGAACACCGGCCACTGCCCAAGGGCTGCAGCATCGAAACGCTGGAGCTCGTGGAGAAGATCCTCAAGCAGGCGCCGCAGCCGATCTCAGCCACCGAAACGGCAGAACAACTCGGCATTTCCCGGGTCAGCGCTCGCCGGTACCTGGAGTATTTGGCGGAGGAAGGGCTGGTGCAGGTGAACCTGAAGTACGGGGGAGTGGGCCGCCCGGAACGACGATACGCGTCTGCCTGAAAAGCCGTTGTATCCGGGATGACGCTTCCACCGGTCGGAGCAGTCGCTGGGGGCGGGGATGGGCGCAGGCATGCGCCAAACCGGGATCAGAAGGCCCGGGGATTCAGCGCCAACCACACGCAATCCCCGGTTTTCCCAATCACGGCCCATGGTCTGGCGGTTCTCAGTAGATGAGAATTTGGCGGGGACATCCCACCGCCCGCGACCTCCTCAGTGGTAGCTTGAAGGTGAATCGAGGAAAACCAAGGACCCTGGGGTTCATTTTCCCCCGACTAGGGAAGCCAGATAGGGGCACACGATGACTTCCAAGCCAGAAACCGACATGAGTGATCTTGCCATTGCCTCGCGAGCGGTGCTCAAGCCAATTTCGCAGATCGCCCGGTCGGCCGGGATCCCGGAGACTGCGGTGGAGCCTTACGGCAGGTACAAGGCCAAGATCGACCCGGCCCTGCTGACTGCTCGCGGTTCCGGTCTGGGAAAGGTGGTCCTGGTCAGCGGCATGTCCCCGACACCCGCGGGGGAAGGGAAATCCACCATGGTGGTGGGCTTGGGTGATGCCTTGGCGGCCGCGGGAACGAAAACCATGATCGCCCTGCGTGAACCCTCTGTGGGCCCGAGTTTCGGCATGAAGGGTGGGGCCACCGGCGGCGGCAAGTCGCAGGTGCTCCCGATGGATGAGATCAACCTGCATTTCACCGGGGATTTCCATGCCATCACCAGCGCGAACAACCTGTTGATGGCACTGATCGACAACCACCTGCACCAGGGAAATTCCCTGGGCATTGATCCGCGGCGCATCACCTTCAAACGCGCGGTGGACATGAACGACCGGGCGCTGCGCAACGTGGTCATCGGCCTTGGCGGACCGGCCGACGGGATGCCGCGGGAAACCGGTTTCGAGATCACCGCTGCTTCCGAGGTCATGGCGGTATTCTGCCTGGCCACCGGGCTGGAGGACTTGCGCGCCCGGCTCGGCCGCATGACCATCGGCTATACCCGCGACAACGCTCCGGTCACCGTGGATGACCTGGGGGCCGCCGGTGCCATGGCCTTGCTGCTCAAGGAGGCGATCAAACCCAACCTCGTCCAGACCATAGGCGGTACCCCCGCCCTCATCCACGGCGGGCCATTCGCCAACATTGCGCATGGCTGCAACTCGGCGGTCGCCACCAATACCGCGCGCACGCTGGCCGACATCGTGGTGACCGAGGCCGGCTTCGGCACCGACCTGGGTGCCGAGAAGTTCATGGACATCAAGGCCCGCTATGCCGGGTGCGACCCGGACACCGTCGTCATCGTGGCCACCATTCGTGCCCTGAAAATGCACGGGGGAGTGTCCCCGGAGCAGCTGCGTGAAGAAGACATTGACGCAGTGCGCGCAGGCCTGACGAACCTCGCCCGGCATGCCTTGAACATCTCGAAGTTCGGTATCCAGCCGGTCATCGGCATCAACCGGTTCACCACGGATACCGAAGCGGAATTGGCGGTGGTCACCGAATGGGCCGCGGCGAACAACATTGAATGCGCCGTGGCCGATGTCTGGGGCCGCGGCGGTGCCGGGGCCGGGGAGCTGGCCGCCGCGGTCTTGCGGGCCATTGAACCACCGAACAATTTCCTTCCGCTGTACGAGCTGACGCAACCGGTTGAGGAGAAGATCCTAACCCTGGTGCGCGAGCTCTATGGCGGAGTGGGCATTGAATATTCTGCCAAGGCAAGGCGGATGCTCGAGCAGATCCACGCCAACGGCTGGGACGACCTGCCGGTGTGCATGGCCAAGACCCAGTATTCGTTCTCCGATGACCCCACGCTCCTGGGAGCCCCTGAAGGATTCACGTTGCAGGTCCGCGAGATCGTTCCCAAGACCGGTGCCGGTTTCATTGTGGCCATCACCGGGGCGATCACAACCATGCCTGGCCTTCCCAAGGCGCCGGCCGCCATGCACATGAATGTCGATGACCAAGGGCGCGCAGTGGGTTTGTCGTAGCGGGGACTACCGCGGAAGCTGGCCGGAAGAAACGACTGACCAACGCGGAGAGCCCGGCAGCGCTAGGAGGGGTTGCACCGCGCACCGCCGTATTTTCGTTTCGGGTACGTCTAGGCTCTGGTTGGGGCAGCGCGCCGGTCAATCCCGGAGGCGATCATATCCAGGCGTTCGATAGCCGCTTCAAATTCACGCAGTGCAGCGAAGAGGTCCTGGTGCTGCCGGCGCAGTTCGGCCATCGATGAATCGTCGGTTGTCGAGCTGGCCAGGTCGAAGCTGACATTAGTACGGGCGCCAGCAAGCGTGGCGCGCAATGAGCCCAAAGCGACCACCACATCGGAAATCAGCGCCTGGTTGCCGTTCAGGGCCAGCCATTCAAGGTCGTCAATGGCCATAACGGCGTGCTTGCCCAGCGTCGCCGAGGCCCGGGCAGCGTTGATGCTGGCTTTCTTGATCGCGGTCTCACGTTCCCTTCCAGGCTCCAGGTGGAACGCGGCGCCGAAGGCCTTGGACGCGGAGGCGTCTTCGTCCGCCAGGCGCAGCGCCGTCTGCCGCAACTCCAAGGCACGGCGTCGAAGGCTCTGCACGTGGGCGGCCTGCGGTTCCTGCGCATCCGTGTAACCGGCAACCATGGAGATCAGGGAGGCGGCAATGGCCAGCATCAATCCGGCACCGGCGCCGCCACCGGGCGAACCGGTGGACTGGGCCAGTGCCGCCGTCCACTGTTCGACGGTTGAGTCCTGGGTGGTGACTGCTTCGGGCTTGTCCATGGCATCAAGTCTCTACTACCTGGGGCCGCAGGCCGCACCGAATGTAAGGAAGCTGAGAATCAACTGCGGCCTGCCCCGGCTCCTGTGCTGTGGGGCTACAAGATCGCGTTGCTAGCCAACCGGCGAGCCACTGTAGTGGGCACGGAGGCGCTCGATTCCCTCATCGATGCTGACTTCCGGCTTCCAGTCCAGGATTTCGTGCGTTTGACGTTGATCGAACCAGTGGGCGGTGGACAGCTGCTCGGCCAGGAATCGGGTCATTGGAGGTTCGTCGGTCACCAGGTTGCGGCGGCCGGCGGCCAGCCACGCTTTTTCAATCACCGATCCCGCGCCGCGGGCCAACCAGCCCGGCACGTTCAGTTTGGGGGCCGGTGCGCCGCCGGCCTGGCAGATTCCCGCCATGAGTTCTCCAACCGGACGTGGTTCCCCGTTGGTTACCACCAGGGCACGGCCGTGGGCATGATCCATGCGTTCCAGCCCTCGCACGATCGCGGCGGCGGCGTTGTCGATGTAGGTGGTATCAATCAGTGCTGCACCCCGGTCCAGCAGGGGCAGCCGGCCCGCCTTGGCGCGCTGGATGACACGCTCGACCAACTGTGTGTCACCCGGGCCCCAGACAACATGCGGCCGGATGGCCGTCACCCGGAATTCGGGCTGGTCCTCCGACAGGGCGATCAGCTCCGCGGCCGCCTTGGAGCGGGCGTAGAACCCGCGGGCGCGTTCCGGGTCGGCGGTGCCCGCCGACTCCCCGGCCAGGGCTGCGCCGAAGTGCGCTACCGAGGGGGAGGAGACGAAGACGAAATCCGAAACCCCGGATTCCTGGGCGGCCTGCAACAGGTTCCTGGTGCCGACGATGTTCGTGGAGACGAACTCGTCCCAGTCCCCGGTGAAGGAGACCTTAGCCGCCAGGTGAATGACCGCGTCCATGCCCTTGGCGGCACGATTGACCGCTCCCTGGTCCGTCAGCGAGCCCAGGACTTCATCCGTGGCGCCGTTCGAAGCACGCCGCTGGAACGTGCGAACATGGTGCCCCTTGGTGCGCAACAATTCGGCGACGGCTCCGCCGAGCAGGCCGCTGGCGCCGGTGACCAGCACCCGGCGCGGTGTTGCTGGGGATTCAGGGGTGCTCATGGTTTGCGGATCCTTCCTCCGGCCAGGGTCTTTTCGGCCCAGGCTGCCAGGGCGGCACGATCAATCTTGGAGTTGTGCCGGATGTCGGTGGGAAGATCCGGGACCACGAGCACCGCCGCCACCTCGACACCGGCGGCGGACACCGCCTCCCGGACCTCGTTGGCCAGGGCCGTGGAGGCCGGGCCGGGCCGTTTGGCGGGCGGTTGGGTTTCCATGACCACCACGGCCACCTGGGTGCCGGCCGGTCCGACACCGACCAGGGCGGTACGTCCGGCGCCGGGCACCGACTCCGCCGCCTGCTCCGCGGCGACCGGGGTCAACGGCCCGCGGGCGGTGCGCACCACGTGGCCCAGGCGGCCTTCGACCCACAGGCGTCCCTCGGCATCCAGGTGGCCAACGTCCCCGGTCCGGTGCCATCCGGGGATGGAGACGCTTTGCTGCTCGGTGATCCAGAGCCTGTCGTAGCGGTCCTTGACGTGGGGAGCCCGAACCAGGATCTCCCCGGTGAGCCCCGGGGTCGTGGTGGGCTCATCCGCCGCGTTCCCGGAGGCGTCCAGGGCAGCGACAGCGATCTGCGCCCCGGCGACGGGGGTGCCGACACAGACGCCATTGCCGTTGCCGGCCGCCCGGATCTCGTCCAGGTCAATGTCCGTCACCGGCAGGGCCTCGGTCATCCCATAGGGGGTGTGCACCCCGGCGTGGGGGACCAGCTGTTGAACCTTGGCCAACAGGGGCTCGGGCACCGGTGCCCCGGCCGAGAGCATCAGGGTGACCTGCTCCAGGACCTGGCGTTGCCCGGCATCCAGACGCCCGCTGGTGGCCACCACGTTGGCCAGGGCGGCCGGGGAGGCGAACACCGTGCTTGCGTTGACCGCCGCGGCGGCATCGGCCAGGGCGGCGGCGGTGAGCGTGCGCGGCGCGGTGACATCCATGTCCGGGGTGACCGAGGTGGCACCCAGCGCCGGGCCGAGCAGCGCGAAGGGCGCAAACCCGGCCACCAGCGCGGAGCCGGCCTTCAGGTCGTAGGTTTCGGCCAGGGTGTCGCGCATGGCGGCCAGCTGCCGGTGCGTGTAGACCACGCCCTTGGCCGGGCCGGTCGAGCCGGAGGTGAAGAGCACCGCGGCGTCCGCGTCCGGATCGGCGGCCGTAAAATCGTCGGCGGTGGGCTTGGTGGCGGCACCGGTGAGCAGCAGTTCTGGCACCGTGTGCGCCACGCCCAACATTTTGAGCTTTGCCGACGGCAGGTCATCCACGGCCACCTTGGTGCCAGGCCAGCCCAGCGCCCGGGCCCCGGTCAGGGCGCGTTCAATGCCGATCAGGTAGTCCGGCCCGGCGCCGCGGATGGCCCGGCCCAGCCCCTTGGTTCCCAAACCGGCATCGGCGACCACGATCACGGCGCCCAGCCGCAGGCAGGCGTAGATCAGGGAGGTCAGTTCGATGCCCGGGGGCACCAGCAGGTTGACCCGGCTGCCCGAGCGGACCCCGATGCTGGCCAGCCCGGCGGCCAGGGTGTTCACCCGGTGGCCCAGGTCCGCCCAGGACAGGGTGCGTGGTGGGCTGACGTCCACCACTGCCGCGGTGTTGTCCTGGGTGCGGGCATCCAGTTCGGCCAGCATGGGCCGGTAGCCGTTCAGCGGTTCGGCACGCCCCGCAGACCCGTCCTGCCGGTTCTGCCTGTCCAACCAGTCGAAGATGGGGGTGGCAATGTCGCGGTCCTCGGGCAGCAGGTGTCCCGCGCCTTCGAAGCGGTGCACCTGGGCGTGGGGGAGCCGGGACATCAAGTCCCGCAGGTAGCGGTCGGAGAAGACCGGGTCCTTGGGCCCCCACAGCAGCAGGGCCGGAACGAAGAGCGTGCGAAGGGATTCGGCAATGGACTCCAGGGTGGAGCGGCTGGGGTGGTCCGGGGCGAAGGGGATGTCGGCAACAAAGTTCGCCACCCCATCGCGCCGCTCGGCGCTGGTGTACGGTGCCATGAACGCCTCACGGGTGCCAGGATCCAGTTTGGGGTGGGCCAGCGAATGGGTTACCCGCAGGAACGCGTCGGTGCTCTTGGTTCCCCAGCCGTGCACGGCCGGGTGGGAGGCAAGGCGCAGCGCGGCAGGCATCTGGAACCCCGCAGGGTGCACCGCGGTGTTGGTCAGCACCACCCCGGCCAGCTGCTGCTGGTGTTCCAAAGCCCAGCCCAGGGAAATGATGCCGCCCCAATCGTGTCCCACCGTGATGACCGGGCCGTCCAAGCCCAAGGCAGCGGTCAGATCCCCGAGGTCGTTGACCCGGTCGGCCAACCGACGCAGGACCCCGGTGCGCGGGGAGAAGCCCATGTCCAGCTGGTCCACTGCCACCACCCGCCAGGGCAGGGCATGGGCCGAGACGTGGTTGAGCAGCTCGCGCCACAGGTAGGACCAGGTGGGGTTGCCGTGCACGCACAGCAAGGTGCCCACGGGGCTGATTTCGCGTTCTTCCAGTTCGCCATGGTTGTCCAGCAGGTGCCACCGGTGCGTGGTGCCGGCCGGATCCACCGCGGAGGTGGAGGGCACTTCGAGATAGCCCGAGTACCGTGCAGCGACACCGGGAAAAATCTCAGTTACCAAGCCAGCTCCATCATGGTGGTGTTCAGTCCCGAGCCCACGCCCATGCACAGCACGCGGTCGCCGGGCTTGAGGGTTTCGGCTTCCTGCGACAGGGTCATCGGCAGCGAGGCCGGGCCGACATTGCCCCACTTGGGGAAGGTGACCGGCACCCGGTCACGGATCAGGCCCACCGCCTTGATGATGGCGTTGGTGTAGGACTTGGAGACCTGGTGGGTGACGTAACGGTCCATTGAACGCCAATCCCAGCCGGACTGGTGCGCCTCTTGCCAGGCGTTGACCACCAGGTCCAGCCCGTTATCCAGCAGCCCCTTGGTGTCGGTGTACATGCCGGCCGGCCCGCCGACGCACAATTCGTGGTGCTGGGTGCCGGCTCGGGAAACTCCGCCCACGATTCGGTGGCCGCCGGGGTGTTCGTCGGCGGGGCCCACCACTGCGGCGGCGGCCCCCGACCCCAGGGTGAGGGTGGCGAATTCGCGCAGGTAGTCTTCGCGGGTGGAATTTTCCGCATTCAGCCGCTGGAACGTGGTTTCCTGGGTGGGCTGGGCGTCTTCCCCGGCCACGATCAGCGCGTACTTGATCTGTCCGGAGTCGATCATGTTCGCCGCCAGGGACATGCCGTTGACGAACCCGAGGCAGGCGTTGGCCACGTCGAAGTTCATCGCCGAGGAGGGCAGCCCCAGGTCGTGGTGGATCTTGGAGGCCACCGAGGGTTCCAGGTTGCGCCGGGTCACCGACGTGTTGATCAGCAGGCCGATCTGCCCCGGCTCGATGCCGGCTTCGGCCAGGGCCTTGCCGCCGGCTTCCACCGCGGCGTCGTCAAAACCGGTGCCCTCCGACCACCAGCGGCGTTCCTTCACTCCAGAGGCGCGTTCGAGCAGTTTCTTGGACAGTCGCAAACGTTTCAGGCTGGGAGCAAGTCGCTCGTCGAATTCGGCGGAGCTGAGCACCACCGGTGCCTGCACCCTATTGACGGCCAAAAGGGCCACGTTGTGATGCCTAAACGTTGCGTTGCCGTTCAATATCAAGCCTTCGTGTCGTGCCGACGCGGACCCTTTGGGGCCCGCACCGAAAAATGGTCGCCGGTTCCGCAGGGTCGCCGACGGAGAATAGTCTGTTCTTACCGTATTCCTTCCTGTGGGCCAGCGCATAAGCGAAAGCGAAGTTTTCAGCGAATAGCAGGAAAAATCTGGATCATTCATAGGTTTCTGTGTGACTCACCCGCCTTTCGGCCAGTCCTGCTACACGCCCATGCAGTGGGTGCGTGGGCGTGGCCCCGGCACGGTTCTGGGCACCAGCCTGATGGGGGACTGGCAGAAGCGCCCGGCAATCACCTGGGCAGTGGTAGTCTCCGTCGTACTATCGGAGCAACACGGTATGGGTACAGCGACATTTTCTTGGGAAGGAACTGCCATGGACGCCATGGATCAACAGGGCAATGCCGTGATGGTGGACGTCACGAACTGGAAGCAGCCGCAGAACCTGCACTGGTCCTTCCAGCACATGGCCGACTTCCTGCCCACCGCGCCCATCGCACGGGGGTCCGGGCCGGTGGCCGAGCTGCCGGCCGCGCACCGTGACCTGGATTCGGTGCTGGTTCCGGGCACCGTGCCCGGGCAGGCACCGGTCAGCGTGGGAGCGGTCATGGCCTCGACCAACACCGACGGGTGGATGCTGCTGCACCGCGGCCAGGTGCTCACCGAACAGTATTTCGGGCAGATGAACGCAGACTCGGTCCACCTGCTGATGTCGGTGAGCAAATCCCTGATCGGGGTGGTGGCCGGCGCGCTCTGCGACGCCGGGACGCTGGATGCCGATGCCCAGCTCACCGACTATCTTCCCGAACTGGAGGGCACAGGGTACGCCGGGGCGACGATCCGCCACCTGCTGGACATGCGTTCGGGCATCAACTTCTCCGAGAACTACCTGGACCCGCTCTCGGGCATCCGGCTGCTGGAGCAGGCCATTGGCTGGGCCCCCACCCTCGCACCCGGGCCCACGGGAATGTACCCCTTCCTGAAGACGCTGCAGCGCAAGACCGCGCACGGTGGATTCTTTGAATACCGTTCCTGCGAAACCGACATGCTGGGGTGGGTGTGCGAGGCCGCCGCCGGGCAACCCATGGCGCAGCTGATGTCCGCGGTGCTCTGGGGCAAGATCGGCGCCGAGGCGGACGCCGTCCTTGACATTGACCAGTTCGGGACCGGCACCTTTGACGGGGGGATCAGCGCCAGCCTGCGGGACATGGCCCGCTTCGGGTCCATGCTGCTGAACGACGGTGTCTCCCTGAGCGGGCAGCGGGTGCTCTCCTCGACGTGGATGGCCGAAACCCTGGCGGGGGCACCGGATTCGCGGGACGCCTTTGCCACCAGCCTCGGCGACTACCGGATGCCCGGCGGCATGTACCGCAACCAGCTCTGGTTCCCCTACTCGGGCAATGACGTGTTCCTGTGCATGGGGATCCACGGCCAGCTGGTCTACATCAACCGTCCGGCCGAAGTCGTGGCCGTCAAGCTCTCCAGTTGGCCGCTGCCGCAGGAACCGGCCAAGCTCTTCGCCACGCTCGGTGCCTTTGACGCCATCGCCGCCGCGCTGCTCGTGGAAACCTCGACCGCCCCGGAACCCGGAGCCGCGGCCGCCGGTCCGGCAACCGCCCCTGGCCAGTAGGCCAAAGGCGCCCGGGTCCCACGATCGGGGACACCGCACGGGCCGGTGCCCTTAGCCGAGGATCGGCGCGATGCGTTCCGGCTCGTGCCACAGGCGACGGGATTCCAGGTACCAGAAGTATGAGAACAGCCCGATCTCGAACCATTCGACAATGAACAGCGCCTGGGAGATCCCCAACGCCTCAAGGACGGGCCAGGCGATGAGCCCTGCGGCCATCAACCCCACCAGCACCGCGTAATGCCAGCTGCGCTCGCCGGCCCCGCCACCCGGGCACAGCCGGGCCGGGCCCACATGGCTGGCGATGGCGATGCCCATGCTGCCGATCATCAAGGCCGCGGCCGAGGCATGCACCCCGGCAAATTCTGCCCCCCCGATCGTTCTCCAGGTCAGCAGCACCAGAAATCCGGTCAGCAGCACCACCCCGATGAGGGTCAGCACGGTGGTGGGCAGGTTGTGCATGAACTCCCGGCGCGGCCACCGCTTGGTGCGCCAGCCGAGCCACGCGAAAACTGCGGTCACCACCAGGATGGCAATGATTGCCACGCGCACCGAGAGCACCAGCTTCACCCGTTCGCCCTGCGATAGCTCCTGCAGCGTCTGCCCGAGCTTCGTGGGCACCAGTGCCACGAACATGGCGTAGAACCCCGCCAGGTTCAGCGACAGGTCTTCCAGGGGCGGGCCGCTATATACCACCAGCAGCACCCCGGTGGTGACCAGCATGGCCACGAACAGGTCGCGCGCGGGACCCAGATAGTAGGAGCTGATGGATGATTCAATCCGCTGGTTCACGACGCCGTAGACGATGATGGCCACCACCAGCAGCAGCGGAACGACCAGCAGCATCAGGCGCACATAGCGCAGAGTATCGCGGCCGTAGAACGATTGCACAGAGTTGCCCATACCTGATTGTGCAATGCCCGGGCCGCGCTGGCCAGCGTTCGGCAGGCGTCCCTTGGCAAGGCTGAAGAGCACCTTAAGCGGCAAGGTCAGCGCCGGTTTTTCTCATAAAGCTCTCGTGCACCCGTCATGTGAGTCTCACGAACGTCTAATTACGGTCTCACAAGGGATTTCTAGTGTTGGGGACATGATCAGACGCATACTTATCATTCTCGTCGTGCTGGCCGTTCCGGCCGGTCTGGCGACGGCCAGCCAGCTGCTGGCCGACACCGCCAATCCACCGACCCCGCCCCAAGAGCCGGTGGTTGTCGAACTCTCCCCAGCCCCGGACACCCCCAAGCCGGACACCCCCAAGCCGGAAACTGCCAAACCCGGAACCTCCGCGCCGGGTACCGAAGCTCCGGGGGAGGCCGAGCCGGTGCCACCGGCCCGGCAGGAGCCGACTTCCATCCCGCCCTCAGCCAACCCGGGGACCACTCCCACAACCGAATCCGATTCTGACGATGACGTTGCGGATGACCGGGGCGGTGAGGACGATGACTAAGACCATTGACACGCAAACCCCCGCCGGGCACCCACGGCGCCAGACCCCGGACGGCGGCACCGAGACGGCCGCGGCGAAGCAGCCGGTCCAGGGCCAGGGTTCGGCGGTCTCCGCCCGCTGGCGGATCGTTGGCTGGATCGTGGTCACCACCGCGCTGACCCTGCTGGCCGTCACCACCACCATGCGCTCGGTGATGTCCGGACAGATCGCCGAGGCCGCGAACGCCGGCATCACCCAGGAGATCCAGGAGTTCCGCACCTTCGCCGCCGAGGGACTGGACCCGCAGACCGCCAAGCCGTTCACCTCCATGGATGAGCTAATGGAACGCTACGTCGCCCGCCAGCAGCCGGTGGCCGGTGAAGCGATCATCGGTGAGGCCGGGCAGCAGGTGTACACCGCCCAGGGCGCACTGGACCAGGCCGGGGACCGCCTGGCCGCGGACCACGCCCTGCTGCAGCGCATCGTGCAGGACCCACAGTCCTCCGGCGTGTACGACACCAGCCATGGGCCGGTGCGCTGGGCGAAGGCCGAAGCCACCGGTGAGGGGACCGCGGTCGCCGACCCGTCCACCGAGGCGCACCTGGTGGTTGCCCACTTCACCGGGGCCGCACAGGAGCAGGCCGACCGGCACACCGTGCTGCTGCTGGCCATCGCCGCCGGCGGCCTGGCGTTGACCGCCGGGATCGCCTGGCTGGTGGCCCGGCACATCATGCGCCCGATCCGCGCGGTGCGCGAAACCGCCGAGCAGATCACAGCCCAGGACCTCTCGGCCCGCATCCCGGTGCACGGCCGGGATGACCTGGCGCAGCTGGCCGAGACGGTCAACGCCATGCTGGACCGGGTGGAGGGATCCCACCTGGCCCAACGCCACTTCATCGCCGAGGCCCGGGCACACCTGTCCGAACCGCAGCACCGCCTCGCCGTTGCGGTGCGCGAACTGGCCCGCGTGGAGCTGTCCACCACCAAGCGCTCCCACATAGCCGCCCAGGCGCAGGACCTGATTGGGCAGATGGGCCAGTGCCTGGCGGACCTGGAAATCCTGGCCCAGAGCACGAACCCCGGTTTCGTTGCCCCACAGTGGGCGTCCGTCGGGGAGGTGACCGCCCAGATCGCCGCGCAGGCCTCGGGCAGCGACCTGCTGGCCGGACGCCACCTGGCGATCGAGGCCACCTCCGCCACCAAGGCCTGGCTGGATCCGGCGCGCATCACCGACGCGCTGCGCCAGCTGATCGGCAACGCCGTGCAGTTCACCGGCCCGGGGGACACCATCCACCTGGGTTCGGCGGTCACCGGCGGCACCGCCAGCTTCTGGGTCCAGGACCACGGGGCGGGGCTGGAGGCCGAGCAGGCCCGCAGCCTGCTGGAAAGCTACCGCACCCAGGGTGCGGACCGCGGCCAGCCGGGCATGGGCCTGGGCCTGGCGGTGGTCAAGGCGGTCGCCGAAGCCCACCGGGGCAGCGCCTGGGTGGAATCCAGCGCCGGGCAGGGCACCTGCTTCGGAATCAGCTTCGGCGCCGACGCCCTGGCCCCGGCCGCCGCCGGCAGTGAACGCTTCGCCGACTGCATGGCCAGCACCCTGGGAGCCGAGTCATGACCGGCACCAGGCAGCGCACCCGCAGCACTGAGCGCTTCCGCTACAGCACCGCCCCGGCCGTTGCCGGGCCGGTCCCCGAGGCGCGCACCGCCCGGGCGTGGAGCCGGCAGCGTTGGGCCGCGGTCATCGCCGCCGTGCTGCTGGCCGGGTTCATCACCTGGTGCATCCTCAGCGTGTTCGAGCAGCCGGCGGATCCGGGCACGGCGCTGCCGGCCCAGGGGGCGCTGACCCTGGGCGTGTTCGCGGTGGCGATCTGGCTGTGGATCTTCTCCCCGGTCTCCGACACCTACGTGGCGCTGGGCGCCGCCCTGGTGCTGGTGCTGATGGGGGTGCTGCCCGAAGCCGAGCTGTTCGCCTCCCTGGGGGAGGACACCATCTGGCTGCTGCTGGCCGCGTTCGTCATCGCCGCCGGGATCACCGCCACCGGGCTGGCCACCCGGGCCGCGGCCTACATCGTGGCCGGGGCGCGCACCCCGCGCCAGCTGGTGCACCTGGTGACCGGGGTGCTGGTGGCCACCGCCTTTGCGGTGCCCTCCACCTCCGGACGGGCCGCCTTGGCCATCCCGGTGTTCGTGGCCCTGGCCAAGGCGCTGGGCGACCGGCCGCGGGTGGTGCTGGCCCTGTCCCTGGTCTTCCCCTCGGTGATCCTGCTTTCCGCGGTCGGCTCCTACCTGGGGGCCGGGGCGCACCTGATCACCAGCCAGATCCTGCAGGCCTCCGGGTTCAGCGGATTCTCCTTCGCCTCCTGGCTGCTCTACGGGCTGCCGCTGGCGTTCGTCTCATCCCACCTGGCGGCCGAACTGATCCTGTGGATGTTCACCGGCCACCAGGACCGCAAGGCCCGGCTGTCGGTGAGCCTGGAGCAGCTGCAGCAGAACTCGCCGGTGCCGTTGACCGGTCCGCTGAGCGTGGCCCAGTCCCGGGCGGCCCTGCTGGTGGCCGCGGTGGTGGTGCTGTGGTGCACCGAACCGCTGCACCAGCTGCACCCGGCGATCGTGGCGCTGCTCGGCGCGCTGCTGGTGACCAGCCCGGGCTTCGGATCGGTGCCGCTGGCCAAGGCGCTGAAGGCGGTGCCGTGGGCGATGCTGATCTTCATGGCCGCCACCCTCACCCTGGGCACCGCGCTGGCCAACACCGGGGCCGCCGGTTGGCTGGCCAACAGCGCCCTGGCCCCGGTCAAGCACCTGGGCCAGGCCGCCGGGTGGGTGTTCGCGGTGCTGGTCATCGTGATCTCCGCCGCCGCCCACCTGGTCATCCAGTCCCGTTCGGCCCGCTCGGCGGTGCTGATCCCGCTGGTGATCTCCCTGGCGCCCGGGCTCGGGGTCAACGCGGTGGCGATCGCCTTCGCCTCCACCGCGGCCGCCGGTTTCTGCCACACCCTGACCAGCAGCGCCAAACCGGTGAACCTGTTCTCCGATATCGAGGACGTGCCCACCTACACCCCGGCCCACCTCCTACGGCTGAGCGCGGTGCTCGGCCCGCTGATGGTGCTGCTGGTCGTGGTCTTCGCCTTCTGGGTCTGGCCGGCCATGGGCCTGCCGCTGATGCTCTAGCTCCAGCGCCGACCGGCACCCGGTCCCAACATTTTCACCCATCCACCCACCATCCAACCTTCCCCAGCTCAACAAAGGAGTTCCCCCATGGCTCACGCACTGCCCCAACGTATTCTTGTCGCCCCGTCCGGATTCAAGGAGTCCCTGGACGCCGACGCTGTCGCCGCCGCCATCGGCGCCGGGGTGCGCCGCGCCCTGCCCGGCGCCATGGTCAAGGCCGTACCGATCGCCGACGGCGGCGAAGGCACCGCCAAGACCCTGGCCGCCGCCACCGGCGGACGGCTGATCCCGGTCACGGTCACCGGCCCGGTCGGCCAGCCGGTCGAAGCCCACTACGCGATGCTCGGAGGGGATGCGTCCGGGACCGCCGTGGTGGAAATGGCGGCAGCCGCTGGGCTGCGCCTGGTGCCCCACGACCAGCGCGATCCCGGGCTCACCACCAGCCGCGGGGTCGGGGAGCTGATCGCCGCGGCCATCGATGCCGGCGCGCAGCAGATCCTGGTCGGCTGCGGGGACTCGGGCACCTCCGACGGGGGCATGGGCGCCCTGCAGGCCCTGGGCGTGCGGATCCTGGACGCCGTGGGCAACGAGGTTCCCGCCGGAGGAAACCACCTCTGCCGCATCGACAGCCTGGACCTTTCCGGCCTGCATCCGGCGCTCGCCGACCGGAGCGTTCCGCTCACCCTGGCACTGAACCAGCACAATGTGCTGACCGGGGCGCGCGGGGTGGCCCGCGTCTTCGGGCCGCAGAAGGGCGCCACCCCTCAGCAGGTGGAGGCCATGTCGGCCGGGTTCGAGCACTGGGCCGCGGTGCTGCGCCGCGACGCCCTGGACTCGGCGCGCACCACCGATTTCGCCACCGCCCCGGGCACCGGGGCCTCCGGGGGACTGGGGGCCGGCCTGGCCGCCGTTGGGGCCAGCCTGTTGCCGCGCTTTGAGGCCCTGCTGGACTCCGGGCTGGCGGGCATCGACCTGGACGGGCTGCTGCGCGGGGCGGACCTGGTGATCACCGCAGAAGGGGCGATTGACTTCCAGACCCCGCGCGGCAAGGTGCCGGCCGAGGTGGCCCGGCGCGCGGCCCTGCACGGCGTACCGGTGGTGGCGCTGGCCGGCACCCTGGGCCGCGGCTGCCGCGACGTGCACGATATCGGCATCGACGCCATCGCCTCGATCGTGCCGATTCCCATGACGCTGCGCGAAGCCGTTGACGACGGGGAGCGCCTGCTGGTTGAAGCGGCCGAACGCTTCATGCGCACCATCATCCTTGGCGCCTCCATGGCCGCGGCCCGGCTAAGTGCGCGCGACGCCTGGTAAACAAGCAGAAGCGGTCGCCGTCTTTCCTCGCCGGGAAGCCGGCGGCCGCTGCCTGAACTGCGCCGGCCCACCTACCGGCAAGACCGCGGATTTACCGGAGCGTGTTTTCGCCATGCCCGCCCTCCTGGGCAAACGGTACTGTTCTCCTGGTTCGGCCGTTGCACGTAGCAGCGATGCCTAGGACTTGCCCGGGTGTGGCGTGAAAAACTGCGGCTGAGGGCAATAAACGGTACGCTTATATGTGGGTCTCCAGGTTGTACCGGAACCCACGATGAAAAATATCTCCCAAGACTGCGACACCGTAGGTCCCGACCGCTTCTAGATCGCGGTCCTCGGTAGTGGCTTTCGCTTTGGAACGCACCGAAGCGCGAGTCTCGATCGAAGACCAGATCTGGGTAGGGCTACACGGTTCGCCATGTCCCAAACATTGGGAGCGACCGAAAGGAGCACCCCCTTAATGGAGGGTCCAGAAATCCAATTTGCCGAGGCAGTCATTGACAATGGCCGCTTCGGACAGCGCACCATCCGCTTCGAGACCGGCCGCCTTGCCAAGCAGGCCGCTGGTTCGGCAATGGTCTACATTGACGAAGAAACCGCACTGCTCTCGGCCACCACTGCCGGCAAGCACCCGCGTGAGGGCTTCGACTTCTTCCCGCTGACCGTGGACGTCGAGGAGCGCATGTACGCTGCCGGCCGCATCCCGGGCAGCTTCTTCCGTCGTGAAGGCCGTCCCTCGACCGAGGCCATCCTGGCCTGCCGTCTGATGGACCGCCCGCTGCGTCCGGCCTTCGTCAAGGGCCTGCGCAACGAGGTCCAGGTAGTCGTCACCGTCATGGCCATCCACCCGGATGAGCTCTACGACGTGGTCGCCATCAACGCCTCCTCCATGTCCACCCAGCTCTCCGGTCTGCCGTTCTCCGGCCCGATCGGTGGCGTACGCGTGGCCCTGGTTGACGACGGCAACGGCCCGCAGTGGGTTGCCTTCCCGCGCCACTCCGAGCTGAAGAACGCCGTGTTCAACATGGTGGTTGCCGGGCGTATCGCCGGTGACGATGTCGCCATCATGATGGTCGAGGCCGAAGCCACCGACCACGCCTGGGAACTGATCAACGAGCGCGGTGCCCAGGCCCCGACCGAAGAGATCGTCGCCGAGGGTCTGGAGGCTGCCAAGCCGTTCATCAAGGTGCTGTGCGAGGCCCAGGCCGACCTGGCTTCCCGCGCCGCCAAGGAAACCGTTGAGTTCCCGATCTTCCGCGACTACGAGGAAGACGTGTTCGCAGCCGTCGAGGCCAAGGCCACTTCCAAGCTGACCGAGATCTACCAGATCGCCGGCAAGCAGGACCGCGACAACGCGGCATCGGCCTACAAGGAAGAAATCGTCGCCGAGCTGTCGGGCGAAGGCGCAGAATTCGCCGATCGTGCCGGGGAAATCTCCAAGGCCTTTGGCGCCGTCACCAAGCACGTGGTGCGCCAGCGCATCCTGACCGACCAGGTGCGCATGGACGGGCGCGGTCTGGCCGACATCCGTCAGCTCTCGGCCGAGGTCGAGGTGCTGCCGCGTGTTCACGGTTCGGCCATCTTCGAGCGTGGCGAAACCCAGATCATGGGCGTGACCACCTTGAACATGCTGAAGATGGAGCAGCAGATCGACTCGCTGAGCCCGGTCACCTCCAAGCGCTACATGCACAACTACAACTTCCCGCCGTACTCGACCGGTGAAACCGGCCGCGTGGGTTCGCCCAAGCGCCGCGAAATCGGCCACGGTGCCCTGGCCGAGCGTGCGCTCGTGCCGGTGCTGCCGTCGCGCGAGGAGTTCCCGTACGCGATCCGCCAGGTCTCCGAGGCGCTGGGCTCCAACGGCTCGACCTCGATGGGTTCGGTCTGCGCCTCGACCCTGTCGCTGCTGAACGCCGGTGTGCCGCTGAAGGCACCGGTGGCCGGTATCGCCATGGGCCTGGTCTCGGACACCGTGGACGGGGAAACCCGCTACGCCGCCCTGACCGACATCCTGGGCGCCGAAGACGCCATGGGTGACATGGACTTCAAGGTGGCCGGTACTTCCGAGTTCATCACCGCGATCCAGCTGGACACCAAGCTGGACGGCCTGCCGGCCTCCGTGCTGGGCGCCGCACTGACCCAGGCCCGCGAAGCGCGCCTGCACATCCTGAACGTGCTCAACCAGGCCATCGACACCCCGGATGAGCTCAGCGTCAACGCGCCGCGCATCATCTCGGTGAAGATCCCGGTTGACAAGATCGGCGAGGTCATCGGCCCCAAGGGCAAGATGATCAACCAGATCCAGGAAGACACCGGCGCGGACATCTCCATCGAGGACGACGGCACCGTGCTGATCGGCGCCACCGACGGCACCGCCGCCGAGGCTGCCCGTTCGGCGATCAACGCGATCGCCAACCCGCAGGTTCCCGAGGTGGGCGAACGCTACCTGGGCACCGTCGTGAAGCTGACCACCTTCGGTGCGTTCGTTTCGCTGACCCCGGGCAAGGACGGTCTGCTGCACATCTCCGAGCTGCGCAAGATCAACGACGGCAAGCGCGTCGAAGATGTTGAGGACGTTGTCTCGGTGGGTCAGAAGATCCAGGTTGAGATCACCAAGATTGATGACCGCGGCAAGCTCTCGCTCGCCCCGGTCGTGGAGGAAGAGGCACTGGCTTCGGCCGAGTAAGCTTCCCACTTCATTACGCCAGGCCCTGGCCCGCTACTTGCGGGCCAGGGCCTGGCGTTTAATGGTGGCGCTGAGCCGAAGGATAACAAGAAGATTGAGCAGCAGTGCCCGCGTCGCCTTGGCAGGGGAGGAAAGCCAGGGAAGGGCGCGTAGCTCCGAGACGGGCTACGATCATCTGATGACAAACAAAAAAGTGCCATCGATTCCGTCCACGGAGTTCGTGCTCACCAGCGGAGATGGCCTAGAGCGTACAGGTCTGGTCGTCTCGGGTTTGGGCACGGTGCTGGGCATCCTGTTGTTGGTGACCTCCGGCTCCCCGGTGCTGTTGGGGCTAATTCCCATTGGACTGCTGCTGATGATCACCGGTTATACCAAAAAGTCTTCAACCGCTAACGTAGCCGCGTTCATTTTGGAAATGGAACGGTTCGAAGCCAGCTATGCAACTGATGGACGCACGCACCAGCCCCCGGCAGCAGCCGAATAAACCTCGGGCCGCTCACCCACGCCTCGTCCCGTGCAGACAGAGGGTCCTAGAAGATCTTCTTGCGGAATCCCAAGCCCTTGCCGAGGCGAATGAGCTTGTCAGATGGATTGTGTAAGCCCCTAGTCACCTCTGGTTTTCAGGGCTTGTAATACTCAGTTCACGTACGGCTCGACACGTTCCGGGTAAGCCATCGCCAGCTGCTGCAATGCCTGTTTCCACCCGTTCGTCCCAGCGCCTTCCACCAGGTGCGTACCTGCACCAGCGCGCGGGGTGCGGCCTTTCTTGGCAGCGTCCTTGAACCGTTCACGGGCCCGCTTATCCTCGATATTGCAGATCGCCAGCCACAGCATCTTTACCGCCGCCGTATCGGACGGGAAATGCCCTCGGGATTTAGTGACCTTGCGCAGCTGGTAGTTCATCGACTCAATCGCGTTCGTCGTATAAATGACCTTCCGCAATTCAGGGGCGAACTCCAAGAACGGGGTGAACCTTTCCCACGCGTTGCGCCAGGTCGCCACCGCCGAGGGGTACTTGCGCCCCAACTCGCTGGCCTCGAAGTCCTCCAACGCCGCCTGCGCCGCCTCGATGCTCGGAGCAGTGTAAATGCTCTTCAACTGGGCACTGACCGCCCTGCGGTCGGTGTAGGACACGAACCGGTTCGCCGCCCTGATCAGGTGCACCACGCAGGTCTGCACCGTGGCCTTGGACCAGGTCGCCTCGATCGCCTCGGGGAATCCGGTCAGCCCGTCGCAGCAGGCGATCAGCACGTCCTTCACGCCTCGATTGGCCAATTGGGCGCACACCTGAGCCCAGAACTTCGCACCCTCATTCTCGGTCACCCAGATGCCCAGCACGTGTTTGATGCCCTCCACGCTCACCCCGACGGCCATGTGTGCGGCCTTATTGCGTACTTGGTGCCCGTCGCGGACCTTGATGACGATCGCATCCAGGTACAGGATCGGGTAGAACTCCTCCAAGGGCCGTTCCTGCCATGCAGCGACTTCATCCAGCACCTCGTCGGTGATCTTGCTGATGGTGTCGTGGGACAGTTCGGTGCCGATGGTGGTTTCCAGGTGGTAGGCGATATCCCGCACGGTCATGCCCCCGGCGTACAGGGACACGATCATCTCATCCAGGCCACCGGTACGCCGCGACCCCTTGGGCACCAGGGTGGGGGTGAACGTTCCGGCCCGGTCCCGCGGGATCTGCAGGTCCACGTCCCCGGCCACCGTGGATACGGTCTTGGGGTAGGAACCGTTGCGGGAATTCGGGGCGAACCGTCCTTGCCCGTCGCCCTTTTCGTATCCCAAGTGTTCAGTCAGTTCGGACTTTAGCCCGCGCTCCAGTCCGGCGCGGATGATCTGCTGAATAAACCCGTCCTTGCCATCGAGCTGGATCTCTCCTCGGTCGATAAACCCCATGAGCTCATCGAACGCCCCGGACTCTTTGACCGCGTCCATGGAACCCAGGGCGGCGAGTTTCTCGGCAACGTCGGAGGCATTTTTCATCGGGGTCTGATCCTGGTCTTTCTCAACGGTCATCGTGTGTTCTTCCTAGTCGTTTCTATCAATTGACTAGAGGTCTTACACAATCCCTCTGACAGGCTCAGGCGAATACTGAGATTGCCGCGGGAAGACAGGGTAAACGGGCCGGCCTTCTTGGAAACAGATGGTCCGGACTTGTACACGTTCAACGTCAGACCCTTACCGAGCTTCTTACGTTTACGAAAGACAAAGCCCACAGCAATCCCCGCCTTAAATCGATGTATACCGACACCATCAGCGTACGTCGCTGGTGGCAAAGAGGCGAGGGCTGAAATGGAAATTCAACTTTGGGCGGGAAACTAACCGACTAAAGCGCCATCGTCCAGGTGCTGTTCCCAGAACGTACGCAGTTGTGCGCTCTTACGGGACACCACAGACAACCAGTCTTCGATGGTGGTACTGCTGTCCGCGAAGTCTGAAGGCACCTTGAAGATCTGCAGCGGTACATTGAAGCGTTGGCAGATGCTGGCGTAGGCATAGCCTTCCATGTCCACCAGGGCGGCACCCGACCCGGCGATGCGAGAGCGCTGATGATCATCACTGACGAAGACATCGCCGGTGGCCATGGTCAGTTGGTGTTCGGGAACGATGAGCTCACCCCTGGGGGCAAGCGGCTCAGTTTCCAAGGGAAAGTCGTGCTGCAGCACCCTGGTCACCTGGTAGACAGTGTCCATGTCGGGGCGATCCGCACCGTCCGCGACAACCCCAGCAGTTCCGAGCACGACGACTCGTTGGATATCGCCCTGGGCGAGTGCCCCGGCCAGCGCTGTTGCCGCATTGATTTTCCCGATGCCAGTGACCAGATGCTCGACATCGCTGAATGCGGTAGCTTCTCCAGGATGGGCGAACACGTACAAGGACTTCTGGTCCGGCATGGATTTCCCTTCGTCTGTGGTCTCCGGGCGTGCGCCGCAGAGCATCCAATCCATTTTAGCGCCGACTAAAACAGTCAGAACTGACGCAGTACGCCGATATCCACGAATCCTCGGTTCAACTGGGCGTTTATCGGCGTAGGCCAAGTAGCATAGGCTCAACTGCCGCAGGCGAGAGGACCACAGGTGCTGTTGACCATTACTTTGGAGTCGAACGCCGAAACCGAGATCGATGCGACGGCACTGTCCCACTTGCTACGCAAGCATCCGGCGAAGGTCCAGTCCTTCAACCTGCCCGTCGGGCAGGCCCACGTCTTTTACCCCGAGGTCTCAGCCCAGCTCACCACCGCGGCATTGCTGCTCGAAGTTGACCCCATCGGGCTGGTCCGCAACCGACGTTTCCGCGGCGATTCCGGCGTGCTGGACTACTACGTCAACGACCGGCCCTATGCCGCATCCAGCCTGATGTCTGTGGCGCTGGGAAAAGTACTTCGAAGTGCCATGACTGGCATGAGTGAAATGTACCCGGAATTGGCGCAGGCACCTTTGCCATTGAGGCTTGAATTGGCCGTGGTCTCGGCTCGCGGAAATCAGCAGGTGGATTTGATTCAGCGGCTTTTTGAGCCACTGGGATGGTTGGTCGAAACTAGAACCCTCCCCTTGGATCCCAACTACGAGAATTGGGGCGCATCCAGGTATCACCACCTGAAGCTGGAGGGGCAGATCCGTCTTGATCACGCGCTGCGCCAACTCTATGTGCTGCTTCCGGTACTGGATGACTCGAAGCATTATTGGGTCAATGATGATGAAACCGAAAAGCTTGCCCGTCAGGGCGAAGGGTGGCTCGCTCAGCATCCGGAACGTGAATTGATCCTGCAGCGCTACCTCGCCCATCAAAAGGCTCTGGTCGGTCTGGCGCAGGAACAACTGACCGTCGCTTCTACGGAACTCGGTGGGGAATCGGCAGATGACCTTCGGGAGTCACCGGCCACTGGTCAAACGCCGTTGCGAGTACACCGCGCCAACACCGTTCTCAGCGTCCTCAAGGAATGCGGCGCA
Organism: Glutamicibacter sp. V16R2B1; assembly: GCF_005774635.1. Lineage (NCBI taxonomy): Bacteria > Bacillati > Actinomycetota > Actinomycetes > Micrococcales > Micrococcaceae > Glutamicibacter > Glutamicibacter sp. V16R2B1. Next base: position 22,216 of record NZ_VATX01000003.1, on the reverse strand, counting down.
CAAAGCGTGGTGGATGTGGGATGCGGTGCTGGAGCCTTGCTGCGTCGTCTGCAGCGGGACCGGTTCTTCACCCGCATTGTCGGAACTGATGTCTCGGTCCGCTCCCTGCAACAGGCAGCACGCAACCTTCAACTTAAGGATCGCTCTGACAGTGAACGAAGCCGTATCGACCTGCTGCACAGTTCGGTTCTCTACACCGATGAACGTTTGCGGAATCACGACGCACTCGTGCTGATGGAGGTCATTGAGCACATCGACCTGTCGCGGCTTCCGGCATTGGAGAACTCTGTCTTTGCCGAGGCATCTGCGGCGGTCGTGATCGTCACCACCCCAAATTCGGAATTCAATGAACTGTACCCACGGCTGGCGGCTGGCACGATGCGGCATGAGGATCACCGTTTTGAATGGACCCGCAAGCAGTTCGCGACGTGGTGCTCCGAGATCACTTCACGCTCCGGCTACGCAGTGGAGATCCGGGGGATAGGCGATAACTCACCAAGAGCCGGAACACCCACCCAAATGGCAATCTTTCGAAAGGAGCAGGCATGAGTCGGTTATTGATCCCGGAGGTCGGCCTGGTTCTATTGATCGGTGCTTCAGGCTCTGGGAAGTCGCGCTTCGCTGCCGAACACTTTGGCAAGTTCGAGGTACTCTCCAGTGACTACTTTCGGGGACTGGTAGGTAATGACGAGACCGACCAATCGGTGACGGCCGCGGCCTTCGAAGCGCTGAACTTCGTGGCCGGCAAACGGCTGGAAGCGGGTTTGCTCACGGTGGTTGATGCGACCAGCGTGCAGCACTCGGCGCGCCAACAGCTGATTGAGGTCGCTCGCGCCCATGACGTGCTCGTCTCAGCCATTGTGTTGGATATGCCTTTGCGGCTGTGTCTCGAACGCAATGAGGCGCGGGTCGAGTATCGGGTTCCGCCCGCGGCCATCGAGCGCCAACATCAACAGCTGCGCAAGTCCTTGAAGGGTCTGCGCAAGGAAGGCTACGCGCGCCTTCATATTCTAAGTACTCCTGAGGAGGCTGCGCAGGCGACGGTCGTGCGGCACAAGCTGCTCAACGACTTCCGGGATCAGCATGGCCCCTTTGACGTCATTGGGGATGTGCACGGCTGTCTGGAAGAACTGGTTCTGCTGCTGCAGCGGCTGGGGTATCGGATCAGCCGCGACAAGCTGAACCGTCCGGTGGATGCGCTGCCGCCAGAGGGTCGCAGGGCGATCTTCGTCGGCGACTTGGTGGACCGCGGGCCGGATTCGGCCGGCGTGCTGCGGCTGGTGATGGGGATGTCCGCCTCCGGGCATGCCCTGGCGGTCCCGGGAAACCACGAAGACAAGCTGGTGCGGGCTCTGCGCGGGCGAAAGGTCAGCCTGGCTCATGGGCTGGAAGGAACCCTGCAGCAACTGGAAGCCGAGGGGCCCGACTTCAAGCGAGACGTGCTCGACTTTTGCTCCGGACTGGTTTCCCACATGGTGCTTGATGCCGGAAACTTGGTCATCGCCCACGCCGGCCTGATCCAGCAGTACCAGGGCAGGGCCTCTGGTAGGGTCCGTGCGTTCGCCCTGTACGGCCAGGTGACCGGGGAGAAAGATGAGTATGGCCTGCCGGTGCGTTATCCGTGGGCCAGGGACTACCGCGGGCCGGCCACGGTGCTTTACGGGCACACGCCGGTGACCGAGGTGGCGTGGATCAACAATACCGCCTGCCTGGATACTGGCTGCGTCTTTGGAGGACAGCTCAGTGCCATGCGCTACCCGGAACGAGAAGTCGTCGCCGTGGATGCCCTCAGAAAACACAGCGAACCGATACGTCCGCTGGAGTCCCCACATGGGCCACAACGTGAACCTGGCGTTTTGTCCATGGAGGATGTCACCGGCCCGCTGCACTTGAAAGCCAAGGGGCTGGGCACCATCCGGATTAGCCAAGAGCAGGCTGCCGGGGCGCTGGAGACCATGAGCCGATTTGCCATTGACCCGCGCTGGTTGCGCTACCTGCCACCGACCATGGCTCCGGCGGAATCCTCCAAGAGTCCCGGATACCTGGAGCACCCGACCGAAGCGTTCACCTATTTCCGTAAGCAGGGAATCACCACGGTGGTGTGCGAAGAGAAGCACATGGGATCCCGGGCGGTGCTGTTGCTCAGCCGCAATCCCAAGCGCTTTAACGCACCGGCTGAGTGGCTGGGGGCCCTGCACACCCGAACCGGGCGATCGTTTCTGGAGGGCGCCGCCGAGCGCGAGCTACTGCAACGGGCGCACCAGATCTGTGACGAGTCGGGGTTATGGGTGGAACTGGACACGGACTGGGTGATGCTGGACGGTGAACTGCTTCCTTGGTCTCTCAAGGCAGCGTCCCTGATCAAGGACACCTACGCGTCGGTTGCCGCCGCCGGGATCGCCGCGATGGCCGCAGGTGTTTCGGTGCTGGAGAAGGCAGCCGCCACGGGCTTGGATGTCACGGATCTGCTGTCACGCACCCGGGAGCGTGGCGAGCACGTGGTGCAATTCCGCGAAGCCTACCGCCGATACATCGGTTCACCCGATGAGCTGCGTTTCGCTGCGTTCCAGGTACTGGCCTCTGAGGGGCAGACTCATGAGGAACGGGACCACGGTTGGCATCTGGACATCGCCGGGCGTTTGGCCCGGACCGGTCCGGACGTGTTTGCCGCAACCCGGTGGCAGCAGGTGAACCTCGAGGATCCGCGTTCCGAACGGGAAGCGGTGCAGTGGTGGCAGGAACTCACCCAGAGCGGCGGTGAGGGCATGGTGGTCAAACCGTGGAGCAACCTGACTCGCGGAGCCAAAGGCTGGGTGCAGCCCGGCATCAAGGTGCGCGGCCGTGAGTACCTGCGGCTGATCTACGGTCCTGACTACCTGGAGCCGGAAAACCTGGAGCGCCTGCGACAACGGGCCACGGACCGCAAGCGATCCCGGGCCTTGCAGGAGTACATTCTTGGACTTCAGGCCCTGCGCTTGACCGCCCAGGACGAACCGCTGTGGAAGGTGCACCAAATGGTGTTCGGGGTGCTGGCCCTGGAATCCGAGCCGCTGGATCCACGGCTGTAGCATTCGGTTCGGCGGTGGCTCGTGCGCCGGTGATGGTCATGGGAGCCGAGGTGAGAGCTTGCTCCCACGCAAAGCTGAAATACAGGACGCTATGCGAGAATAGTTCAAGCTATTTTGGGGTTGGCGAGACCCCAAGATTCCAAGTTTTCTTCCCAGAAAAGGACGTTCCTCAGTGGTCATGATTCCGTTGCCGTTGCATTCACTGTCAACCAGTGAGTTCTCTTCGGTGGATCCGGCCGACCCCACCTTGGTGCACCGTGGGGACGGCGGTTCCGAGGTTCGGCGCAGCATTCTGCCTGGCGGAGTGCGGGTCCTGACCGAGGCCATGCCCGGGCAGCGTTCAACCACGGTTGGATTCTGGGTGCCGGTCGGTTCCCGGGATGAAACCGAAGGGCATCACGGTTCCACCCACTTCCTGGAACACCTGCTGTTCAAGGGCACCAAGAAGCGTTCGGCCCTGGAAATTGCCCACGCCTTTGACGAGGTCGGTGGGGAAGCCAACGCGGCCACAGCGAAGGAATCGACCTGCTACTACGCCCGGGTGCTCGACTCGGATCTGCCCATGGCCATGGAGGTCATTGCCGACATGGTCACCTCCGCAGTCATCGACCCGCAGGAGCTGGAGCAGGAACGCGGGGTCATCATCGAAGAAATCGCCATGGACGCCGATGACGCCATGGATGTAGCCCATGAAAAGTTTGTCGCCGCCGTCCTCGGGGACCACCCGTTGGCCCGTCCCATTGGCGGAACGCCGGAGGAAATCCGCAGCACCACCCGTGAAGCGGTCATGGAGCACTATCACGCCCATTACCGACCCAGCGAGCTGATCATCACCGCGGCAGGATCCCTGCAGCACGAAGAGGTGTGCCGCCTGGTGCTTGAGGCCCTGCAGGATGCCGGCTGGCACCTGGACCCGATGGCCGAGCCAGAACCGCGCCGCGACGCCACCCCGGCAGACATCACCGGCCACGCCGGCGTTGAAGTCATCACGCGCCCGGGGGAGCAGGCAAACATCATCATCGGTTGCCCCAGCATCACCGGCCACGACGAGCGCCGCCATACCCTGGCCGTGCTGAACTCCGTGCTCGGCGGGGGCATGAGTTCGCGTCTGTTCCAGGAGATTCGTGAAAAGCGCGGCCTGGTGTACTCGACCTATTCCTTCTCCGCCGCCTACTCGGATGCCGGTTATTTCGGCATGTACGCCGGCTGCACTCCGGCCAAGGCCGGGGAAGTGATCGGGCTACTGGAAGCCGAGCTGGAGAAACTGGCAGCGCAGGGCATCTCCGAGGAAGAACTGCGCAAGGCCAAGGGGCAGCTTTCGGGCGGCACCGTGCTGGCGCTGGAGGACCCGGGCAGCCGGATGTCACGCCTGGGACGGGCCGAAATGATCACCGGTGAATTCCAGGACCTGGACGAAGCCCTGGCCCGGGTGGCCGCAGTGACCTGCGAGAGCGTTCAAGAACTGGCGCGGGAACTGGCGGCCAAGCCACGTACCATCACCGTGGTTGGGCCATTTGACTCCGAGGCCGAGCTGGGGCTGTAACCCCTCCCGGCCGTCCGAAACCCGGCAACCGGCGAAGAGGGGCAGCCACTACTCTTCGCCGGGCACCGACGAGCTGACCCCGCCATACTTCTCAATGGTGGACCACAGATCCTCGGGGAAGGTTTTCTTGACGTCTTCCTGGTACTGCTTGCCTTCACGGGGTACCGTCACGGTTTCACCCTGAACCTTGAACGGGTAATTCGCTGACTGCTCGATTTGCCCGGAATCAACGTTTGACGCGTTGGTGCATTCGGCCCAGCCAAAGGTCGTGTCCCCGTCCTGGCGGAATACCTCGATGCTGCACGTCGGGTCGTCCACCCACGTACTGGCCTCAATCTGCGCTACCAGATCCTGTTTCTCATCATCGCTGATGGCCTGTGGTTCGACTGCGTCGCTGCAGCCGGAAATCATGGTTGCCAGGGTCAACATCAAAGCCCCAACGGCCAACCCTGCTTTCGTGCGTGCCACGGTATTCCATTCCTAGATCCAATCCTGCGAAAAGCATTTCACCACTGACAGGGCAAAGGCAAGACGAAGTGGACAGCACCGTGCGTACGAACAGAATCCGGGCAGGCCGCAACGCGCACCCTTGATGTCATGCCAGGTGCAGATCACTTAACCCAGCGACGAGTCAGCGCTGGGCAGGGGATAGGCTTAAACGCATGAGTGCACAAATCAAGGTGGCCGTGCTCGGTGCCGGCGGACGCATGGGTTCTGAAGCCGTCACCGCCGTCAAAGCGGCCGAGGATATGGAACTGGTCGCGGCCCTGGGACGCAATGATGAACTGAGCGCCGTACTGGATGCCGGGGCAACACACATTGTGGATCTGTCGGTGCCCGCCGCCACCGAGCAAAACGTGCGTTTCGCCGTCGAGAACGGCCTGCATGCAGTGGTTGGCACCACCGGTTGGGATGACCACAAGCGCGAAAGCCTCTGCGAACTGCTGCAGTCCAAACCCGACGTGGGTGTGCTCATCGCCCCGAACTTTGCCCTTGGATCCGTGCTCACCAGCGCCTTTGCGGCCACGGCCGCGAAGTACTTTGAGTCGGTGGAAATCATCGAACTGCACCACCCGAACAAGGTGGATGCCCCCAGCGGAACCGCAGTGCGAACCGCGGAGCTGATCGCCACCGCCCGGCAGGACGCCGGGGTCGCGCCAAGCCCGGATGCCACCGAAACCCAGCTGGATGGTGCCCGGGGCGCCGTTGTTGATGGGGTCCACGTCCACTCGGTGCGTCTGCGCGGCCTGGTGGCCCATCAGGAAGTCCTGCTCGGTGGACCGGGGGAGCAGCTGACCCTGCGTCATGACTCCTTTGACCGCGCCTCCTTCATGCCCGGCGTGCTGCTGGGGCTGCGGACCGTGGCCAGCCGGCCGGGACTGACCTACGGGTTGGACGGATACCTGGAGTTGGGCGCATGAAAACCAAGATTTGGGTAGGCGGAATTCTGCTCCTGTTTGTCCTCTATCTGCTGATGGCCTTCAACCAGGCGGTTCGGTTCTTGTCCACGGACGAACCGGTGGCCAAGGTCCTGGGTGTGGCGATCCTGGTGATTCCCGCCTTGGGCGTGTGGATCCTGATCCGCGAAATCCTCTTCGGGCTGCGCACCCAGAAGATGGGCCAGCAGCTGGCTGAAACCGGCGGGCTGCCCGAGGAACTGCCGCGCATGCCCTCGGGGCGCTTCGTGCGCGAAGCCGCCGACGCCGACTTCGAGAACCACAAGCGCGATGTCGAAGAGCATCCGGAATCCTGGCAGTCCTGGTACCGCCTGGCGTTGGCCTATGATGCCAGCGGGGACCGCAAGCGGGCCCGCACCTCAATGCGCACGGCGATCAACTTCTGGCTCGGCAAGCAGAAAACCAACAGCTAACCGGCAACAAAGACTCGTGCCCCCGCTTCCCAGCGGGGGCACGAGTCTTTGCCATACCGGCGGTAATCCGCCGCGCTACCTTGAATCAACGCCGCTCAGGTACCTCACCCCAGCCTCCAGTGGCGTCGAGCGCCCCGTACGGGCCAGGGTGAGCGCCGTCAGCAGGACCACGGCACAAAGAATCCACCAGCAGGTTGTCGGCCGGAAGAACAGCTGCAGGATGGGCAGGAGAATCAGGTGCCCGGCATAGAGGGTCAGCGGCGCCCGGCCCGCGGCGGCGATCAGCTGACCCACGTATCCGAGCTGGTCGGTGAGCAGAAGGAAGATTCCCAGTACCGCCACGGCGCAGGCCGCCGCGTGCACCGAGGCCACCGGTGAAGTGCTGTGCGGCGTGGGAAGCCACAGATACCTCGGATCGCCGAGGAACGCGTCAAGGTTCCCGCCAGCGGAGCGTCCGGTGAGCAGCGCGGTGCTCGCATCTCTCCTGCTCATGCCGGACGTGGAGGCCAACTCCCCAAGGAAGCGCTGGGCAGCGAACCAACCGGCGGCAAACGTTGCCGCCGCGATGGCCGTTCCGCCAGCGAAGAACCACCACGCGGTGCGCGGCTGGCCCAGCCCGAACCGGGAGAGCCACAGACCCAGCAGGCCAAACCCGCACCACACCAGCAGCGGGTAGTAGCCGGTGACCACCAGGTCTTGGAGCAGCAGCACGGGGTGGGCCAGATCCACGAACGTGGGATTGTGCCCGAGCGCCTTCGGCTCCAGCAATGCCGCCAACGGCCGCCAGGCCACCGGGGTCAGTGCCAGCCACAGCACCGCGGCCGGCCCCAGGATCCGGGCGGGCAGGAACACCGCGGCGGCAAGCACCGCAAACAGCAGCCCGTAATGCACCAGGATGTTCGCGATCCGCTCATTGACCGGTCCAAGCAGCATGCCCAGCGCCGCGATCACCAAGGCCCGGCGCAGGATCACGGTGGTGACCTGGCCGCGGGTCAGGCCGCGGCGCTGCAGGCTGCGGCAAAACAAGCCCAATGACACCCCGGCCAACACCATGAACAGGGCCGAGGCCCGCCCGGCCGCCAGCCACCCGGTCACCGTCGGCACAGAGCCGCCCACCAGCGGATCCTGGTGGTACAACGGAAAAACATGGGCGGCAAACATGCCCAGGATGGCCGCGGTGCGGGCCGCATCAAGACCCGACAGCCGGCCGGTTGTGCTCAGTCGCATAGCCCTTATGGCATCACAGATTAACAAGAAGATGCTATCGGCACGGTGCGACGTGTAGATTTGAATCATGGCTTCTAGTGCATCCGATTTCTCCACGTACCCGTTTGGCACCGTACTGACTGCGATGGTCACCCCCTTCACCACCGATGGTGAAGTTGACTATGACGCCGCAGCCAAGCTGGCCAACAAGCTCGTGGACGACGGATGCGACGGCCTGGTTGTCACCGGCACCACCGGCGAAACCTCCACGCTGACCGATGAGGAAAACATCGGCATGTTCCGCGCCGTCGTGGAAGCCGTGGGGGACCGGGCCAAGGTCCTGGCCGGTTCCACCACCAATGACACCCGGCACTCGATCAACCTCAGCCGCGAAGCCGCCAAGACCGGGGTGGACGGCATCCTGGTCACCGCACCGTACTACAACAAGCCGAGCCAGGCCGGCATCGTCGCACACACCGAGGCCATCGCCAACGCGGTGGACCTGCCGATCATGATGTACGACATTCCGGGCCGCGCCGGGATCGCCATCGCCGCCGAAACCCTGATCCGCCTGGCCGACATCCCGCAGGTCATCGCACTGAAGGACGCCAAGGCCGACTACCAGTCCACGACTACCGTGCTGGCCAACACCGACCTGCACGTGTACTCCGGGGATGACGGGCTGACCCTGCCGCTGATGGCAGCCGGGGCCGTGGGCGTCGTCTCGGTCTCGGCCCACGTGGCCGCGGCCCAGTACCGCAAGCTGGTGGACGCCATGCTGGCCGGGGACCTGGCCACCGCGCGCGCCACCCACTTCGAGCTGGACCCGATCCAGCGCGCCGTCATGGGCCACATCCAGGGGGCCGTGGCGGCAAAGCACATTCTTCACTGGCAGGGTGTCCTGCCGACCAACACCGTCCGGCTGCCGCTGTTCGCGCCGTCGGACGCCGAACTCGATGCCATTCGTTCCGACCTTCGTGAGGGCGGCTGGGATCTGTAAAAGAAAGGGCGTTTTCGTTCATGACCGAATCCTCTGTCGGCAAGGCTGATACTGCACGGCTGCAGACACCTGCCAAACTCAAGAAGGGCACCCTGCGTGTGGTCCCGCTCGGCGGTCTGGGCGAGGTCGGCCGTAACATGGCGGTCTTCGAGATCGACTCGAAGCTGCTGATCGTTGACTGCGGCGTGCTCTTCCCCGAGGAGCACCAGCCCGGCGTGGACCTGATCCTGCCGGACTTCTCCTACATCAAGGACCGCCTGGACGACGTGGTGGGCATGGTGCTCACCCACGGCCACGAGGACCACATCGGTGCGGTGCCCTACCTGCTGCGTCTGCGCGAGGACATCCCGATCTACGGCTCCAAGCTGACCCTGGCGTTTGTGGAGGCCAAGCTGGCCGAGCACCGCCTGAAGGCCAACTCCACCGTCGTGGTGGAGGGCGAGGTCACCCAGATCGGCCCGTTCGAATGCGAATACGTGGCCGTGAACCACTCCATCCCGGATGCGCTGGCGGTGTTCATCCGCACCAAGGCCGGAACCGTGCTGCACACCGGTGACTTCAAGATGGATCAGCTGCCGCTGGACGGGCGCATCACCGACCTGCGCCACTTCGCCCGTCTGGGCGAGGAGGGCGTGGACCTGTTCCTGCCGGACTCCACCAACGCCGAGGTGCCCGGCTTCACCGTGCACGAGAAGGACATTGGCCCGGTGCTCGAGGCACAGTTCGCCAAGGCCCGCCGCCGGATCATCGTCGCCTCCTTCTCCTCGCATGTGCACCGCGTGCAGCAGGTGCTGGATGCCGCGGCGATTCACGGCCGCAAGGTCGCCTTCATTGGACGTTCGATGGTGCGCAACATGGGCATCGCCGAGCGCCTGGGCTACCTGCATGTGCCGCAGAACGTGCTGGTTGACCTCAAGCAGGTAGAGCAGCTGCCGGACCACAAGATCGTGCTGATGTCCACCGGTTCGCAGGGCGAACCGATGGCCGCCCTGTCGCGCATGGCCAACGGCACCCACAAGGTCGAGGTCGGCGCCGGGGATACCGTGATCCTGGCCTCCAGCCTCATCCCGGGCAACGAGAACGCGGTGTTCCGCGTCATCAACGGCCTGATGCGCCTGGGCGCCGAGGTGATCCACAAGGGCATGGCCAAGGTGCACGTCTCCGGGCACGCCTCGGCCGGCGAGCTGCTGTACTGCTACAACATCCTGCGCCCGAAGAACGTCATGCCGGTGCACGGTGAAACCCGCCACCTGATCGCCAACGGCCGGCTGGCCGCGCAGTCCGGGGTGCCGGAGGAGAACGTGATCCTGGCCGAGGACGGTTCGGTCATCGACCTGAAGGACGGGGTCGCCCAGCTGGTCGGCCAGGTCGACTGCGGCTACGTGTACGTGGACGGCTCCAAGGTCGGCACCATCACCGAGGATGACCTGAAGGACCGCGTGGTGCTCGGCGAGGAGGGGTTCATCTCGGTCATCACCGTGATCAACCGCCAGAACGGCACCGTGATCACCGGACCGGACATCCACGCCCGCGGCGTGGCCGAGGACGACAAGGTCTTTGACGAGATCAAGCCGAAGATCGAAGCGGCAATCGTGGAGGCGGTGGCGAACAACCCGTCGCACACCACCCATCAGCTGCAGCAGATCACCCGCCGCGTCATTGGTTCCTGGGTGTCGCGCAAGCTGCGCCGACGCCCGATGATCGTGCCGGTCGTGCTCGAAGCGTAAACGCTGCCCATAACGTGAGCCCCCGCCGTTTTTCTGAGTTGATTCGGAAAAATTGTGGGGGCTGATGTTGTTAAGTGACAGCGGCATGCCGGTCCAACAACCGGCCCAGCGGGCTGCGAGCCGGCAGGTGGCGGTATATCCAGTAGTCCGCGGTCCACACCCAGACATTGCCGATCATGTCGAACAGCCCGAATCCGTGTGGCGGGAACAGCCCTACCGGGGTGGTGCCAACCCAGCGTGAATCATTCCTAGCAGTGTCTGTAGCAGCACCTTGGAAAATGGTTCGGGCTGATTTCTTCGGACGACAACCCGGCGGCGAACAGGTCTCCGTGTGGAAAGCGATCCTGAAGTTCATAGGATGTGTCCATGAAACATCTTGCTGCCGAACCTGTCGGGCGGCTCTTTCGCTACCAGTTGGTGGTGGGTGTGCTGATCGGCGCGCTGCTGGGCGCCATTCTCGGCGCGTATTTGATGCTGCCCGCAATATAGAGCAGGGGATGGCCGCCTCCGTAGCCTCGGTGGTGGTGGGCCTGGCGTATGGGGGAGTGTTCGGGGTCCTGCTTGCCGCGGCGCCGATCCTCGGTGCAGCCCTGCTGCTGAGCTTCGTCGAAAAACGCCGCCCCGGAAGCAGCGGGTGGCGCCAGGCCCGTCTTTCGGCCATGGGCGCGGGACTGGGGGCGGTCCTGCCGGGACTGTATTGGGGCGCAGGAGCCCTGACGGTGAACGACGGGGCCTGGCCGTTGCTGGTTGCCGCGATGTTTGTTGTCTTGAGCATGCTCGTGGCGGGGGTGGCCACCTGCGGAATCCTGAAATACCTGCCGCGACGTGACGCGGTACAGACCCATGGCCCGTGAAAGCTGTCATGGCCCTGGCCGTGAAAGAGCAGGTCTTGCAGGTGCGCGGTGGGGGCGCTGTGATGAGCATCCAGCACAGGGTTACAGGCCTGTTCCGTGTAAATTCGGGTAGCGCACAAATTGGGGCGATACCCTAGTTATATGGCTCCACGTACCCAATCAAAGGGCGCGAAGACCTCCTCCACGCGCAAACCGCGGGGATCGAGTGCCGCGTCCAAGAAGAAGACCCCCGAGAATCCAGAGAATGAGCTGGCGCTGCCGCTGCGCGCCATCCTCGGTTTCTGGATGGGCATTGCCCGGGTGGTTGGCGGCGCGTTCCGCAAGATCGGGCGCAACGTCCGCCCTGACTATGAGGTGCGCCGTGACGGTACGGGACTGTTCCTGACCCTGATCGCGATCCTGGTCGCCATCGTCGAATGGTGGGGACTGCGCGATGTCGGCTGGTTTGGCCGCGGCGTGCACGCGGTCGCCGGAGGTTCGCTGGGCTTCATGGCCGTCATGCTGCCCCCGATCCTGCTGATCGGCGCCGCCCGGCTCTTCCGTTACCCGCAGAACGATGCGGCGAACAACCGCATCGGCATCGGCCTGCTGGTGATGACCCTATCCGGGGCCGCGGTGGCGAACCTGGCCGCCGGCGCCCCGGCGGTGTCCTCCGACTTTGAGACCCTGTGGACCAGCGGCGGGATGAGCGGAGCCATCCTCGGGCCTCCGCTGGCGTCCCTGATCACGGTCCCCGGAGCCATGGCCGTGTTCATCTTCCTGCTGTTCATGTCGCTGCTGATTGTCACCGCCACTCCCATCACCCAGATCCCCACGCGGATCCGTGGAGGCTACAACCGGCTGCTCGGCCAGGACCCGAACGCCCCGCGCACCGCGGTGGCCCCGAAGGTCAGCGACCTGGACCCGCACGCTGAGGAGCACGACCAGTCGTACCTGTATGGGGAACCCGAGCCCGCCCCGGCCCCCAAGAAGAAGAAGTCCTCGTTCTTCAAGCCCAAGGCCAAGAAGGCCACCGAAGTCTACGACGTGGACGGGGAAGTGGAGCACGAGCGCGTCGGGGACGTGGCCTACGACAAGGCGGTCATCGACGATGCCGCCACCGTCTCCCTGGACAAGATCCCCGAACTGCACGGCGAAGCCGGCCTGGACGCCGAACCGGCGACCGAGGCGATCAGCCACCCGGCCCCGGATACCCCGCCGCCGGGAGTTAAGCGCCCCACCAAGGCCGAGGCCGAGATGGCGGCCATCATGAACCAGGTGGGCCTGGGCAAGGACGAACCGGAGGCGGCCACCGATGCGATGAGCACCGTGGCGCTGGACCGCACCAAGCCGACCCCGCCGCTGAGTCCCATCCCGCAGCGCACCGAACAGCTGCAGCTCTCCGGCGACGTGACCTACACGCTGCCCTCCAACGACTACCTGCCTGCCGGCCCGCCGGCCAAGGAACACTCCGAGGCCAACGATGCGGTGGTCGCGGCGCTGACCAACACGCTCACCCAGTTCAAGGTGGACGCCCAGGTCACCGGGTTCTCCCGCGGCCCGACGGTCACCCGCTACGAGATCGAACTCTCCCCGGGCACCAAGGTGGAGAAGGTCACCGCCCTGTCCAAGAATATCTCCTACGCGGTCGCCTCCTCCGATGTGCGCATCCTTTCCCCAATCCCGGGCAAGAGCGCGATCGGCATCGAGATTCCGAACACCGACAAGGAAATCGTGGCGCTGGGCGACGTGCTGCGCAGCCACAACGCCAAGAAGTCCGCCCACCCGATGGTGATGGGCGTGGGCAAGGACGTCGAGGGCGGCTTCGTGGTCGCCAACCTGGCCAAGATGCCGCACCTGCTGGTCGCCGGTGCCACCGGTGCGGGTAAGTCCTCGTTCGTGAACTCCATGATCACTTCGATCCTGATGCGCGCCACCCCGGATGAGGTGCGCATGGTGATGGTTGACCCCAAGCGCGTGGAACTCACCGCCTATGAGGGCGTGCCGCACCTGATCACCCCGATCATCACCAACCCGAAGAAGGCCGCCGAGGCGCTGGCCTGGGTGGTGCGGGAAATGGACACCCGCTACGACGATCTGGCGAACTTCGGGTTCAAGCACATCGATGACTTCAACAAGGCGGTGCGCGCGGGCAAGGTGCAGGTCCCGGCCGGATCCGAGCGCGTGCTCAAGCCCTACCCGTACCTGCTGGTGATCGTCGACGAGCTCGCCGACCTGATGATGGTGGCCCCACGCGACGTCGAAGACGCGATCGTGCGCATCACCCAGCTGGCCCGTGCCGCCGGCATCCACCTGGTGCTGGCCACCCAGCGCCCCTCGGTGGACGTGGTCACCGGCCTGATCAAGGCGAACGTGCCCTCCCGCATGGCCTTTGCCACCTCTTCGGTCACCGACTCGCGCGTGGTGCTGGACCAGCCCGGCGCGGAGAAGCTGCTGGGCCAGGGTGACGCACTGTTCCTGCCCATGGGCTCCTCCAAGCCGATGCGCGTGCAGGGCGCCTGGGTCACCGAGTCGGAGATCCAGCGCGTGGTCAAGCACGTCAAGGAGCAGCTGCAGCCCGAATACCGCGACGACGTGGTGCCCACGGCCGAGAAGAAGAAGATCGACGAGGACATTGGAGACGACCTGGAGCTGCTGCTGCAGGCCACCGAATTGGTGGTCACCAGCCAGTTCGGCTCCACCTCGATGCTGCAGCGCAAGCTGCGCGTGGGCTTCGCCAAGGCCGGACGCCTGATGGACCTGATGGAATCGCGCGGCGTGGTCGGCCCCTCGGAGGGCTCCAAGGCCCGCGACGTGCTGGTCAAGCCGGACGACCTGCCGGCGGTGCTCGCCGCCATGCGCGGAGACGAGGCGGCCAGCCACCAGGCCACCGCCGCCGAGCAGGCGCTGGTGGACGAGGCCAACGTGAACCACGCTGGCCCGGTTGACGAGGTGGCCGCGGACCTGGACAGCCGGGAGGCCGCGGTGGACTACTACGACGGTGACGACCAATCGGGCGAGGACGCCTGGAACCTGACAGGACGGTAATTGATGACCAACCCCTCCAGCGGTGAAGCCCCGGTTCCCACGCTGAACATCGCCAACGTGCTCACCACGGTGCGCATCATCATGGTGCCCTTCTTCGTCTGGGCGCTGCTGGCCGACAACTCCACCCAGGGGGTGTGGCGCTGGGTGGCGGTGGCGATCTTCGCCGTGGCCATGTACACCGACAAGCTGGACGGGGACCTGGCCCGCAGCCGCGGGCTGATCACCAACTTCGGCAAGATCGCCGACCCGATCGCGGACAAGCTGCTCACCGGCTCCGCGCTGGTGGTCTTCTCCATCATCGGCGAACTGCCCTGGTGGGTGACGATCGTGATCCTGGTGCGTGAGTGGGGGATCACCCTGCTGCGCTTCGCCGTCATCCGTTACGGGGTGATCGCGGCGGACATGGGCGGGAAGGTCAAGACCGTGCTGCAGACCGTGGCCATCATCCTCTACCTGCTGCCGTTCACCCACACCATTGACTGGTTGGGCACCACCGCCTGGATCATCATGCTGCTCACCGTCGCGGTGACCGTGCTGACCGGACTGGACTACGTCGTGAAGGCGGCGAAGCTGCGCTCAAACGCGCGCCGGACCCAGTAGGCGGCCAAGGGATACGGCCAGGCCCACCGCCGCCGGCCGACCAAGGATTAGAACATGTAGGACACGTGGAGGGAAGGCAGGAGCATGCATACGGAACTAGCAACTCGGGTCGTTGAGCTGGCCAGGGCCACGGGGCGGCAGATCGCCACGGCCGAATCGCTGACCGCCGGCATGATCAGCGCCACCCTCGCCTCGGTGCCCGGCTCCTCGGCCGTGCTGCAGGGCGGGGTGGTCTCCTATTCCTCCAAGGTCAAGGCCTCACTGTTGGATGTGCCGGCCGAGCTGCTCTCCACCCACGGCTCGGTGGACCCGGAGGTCGCGCGGCTGATGGCCGTCGGCGCCCGGCAGGCGTGCGGCGCCGATGTGGCGGTGTCGGCCACGGGCGTTGCCGGGCCGGCCGCGCACGACGGCAAGGCCGTGGGCACCGTCTACATCGGCTGGGCCACCGCCACGCAGGCCGGGTCGGTGCTCCACCACTTCGTCGGCAGCCGGCAACGGATCCGGGAGCAGAGCACCACGGCCGCGCTGCAACAGCTAGTTGCCATGCTCGGCCAAGAAAATTCACAGGCTGGCTCGAAATAATTAGAAGCGGCAACACATATCGCAACAGTTCCCGTTAATTGGCTGGTGATGTGGCGTTCGTCGCAAAGTATTGATTAGGGTAAGGGTACCGGGAACAAAAGACCCGGTGGCACCGTTGAAACAGACAACGGCCGAGGGTATCTCGGCCGGGTCTCAGACCCGAATTTAGGACCCAGGAGCAAAGGCAACACACATGGTTAAGCAACCCGTCACAGTCAATGGAGTTGTCCGTTGGCGCGACATGGGCCAACCAGCTGAGGTCCAGCACGAGAAGGAGGAGCACAAAATGGTAGTACTCCGTCACGAAATCGGTGATGTCCTACGCGACGTCCGTCAGCGTCAGGGCCGCACTCTACGCGAGGTCTCCCATAGTGCCCGTGTGTCCCTCGGCTACCTTTCGGAAGTCGAACGCGGTCAGAAGGAGGCTTCCAGCGAACTGCTGTCCTCGATCTGCATCGCCCTGGAGGTGCCACTGTCACTGATGCTGCGTGAGGTTTCCGAACGCATCGCACTGGCTGAAGGCATCACCATCCCGGACACCATCCCCTCCGAGCTGTCCAGCGAATTCGCCACCGATCTTCCGGAGCGTTTCAACAAGCCGCTGGCTTCGGCATCCAACTAATCAACATCCCGGCATTTCAAACTTCTAAAACACCGGCAGGACCTTCGCCTTGGGCGGGGGTCCTGCCGGTATTTCGTGAAAGAATATCTACGTGCGATTAAGCGATTTTTGGCGAAACATGGAGCATGAGTTCGGTCCCCGGTACTCCCGGGTGCTGGCCGGCTCGTTGGCGCTCACCGAGCTGGGCAGTCTGAACGCCTCCCAGGCGCTGGAGCGCGGAATCGACCCGAAAACAGTGTGGGAAGCGGTCTGCCGCATACAGGAAGTGCCGACGGACCGTTGGCTGGGCCCGGACATCGAAATCAAGGAATAAACTTCCCGGCGTGTTCGAAGGCAGAAGCTTTGATTTCGAACACGTGTTCGGATACCGTTGTTTTCGTACACACGCGCAAGCGCAGAAAAACACAAAACTTCTCCACACTTGGCGTCATCGAGTCCAAAGTGTCGGAGCGCAGTCCTACTGTGGAGAGCAGTAAGACAAATATCGATAGGCATACCCAGGTAGCCACGACGACTTAAAGGTGAACCATGGCAGCAAAAAATGATCGGGAAAAGGCGCTCGAATCAGTCCTCGGCCAGATTGACAAGCAATTCGGCAAGGGCTCGGTCATGCGTTTGGGCGATGACACTCGCGCGCCCATCGAAGCCATTCCCACCGGTTCGGTCGCCTTGGACGTGGCCCTGGGCATTGGCGGACTGCCGCGCGGACGCGTGGTGGAGGTCTACGGCCCGGAATCCTCGGGTAAGACCACTGTGGCCCTGCACGCCGTAGCCAGCGCGCAGCGGGCCGGCGGCATCGCGGCGTTCATCGACGCCGAGCACGCCCTGGATCCCGAATACGCCAAGAAGCTGGGCGTGGACACCGACGCCCTGCTGGTCTCCCAGCCGGACACCGGTGAGCAGGCCCTGGAAATCATGGACATGCTGGTCGGCTCCGGCGCCCTGGACATCATCGTCATCGACTCGGTGGCCGCCCTGGTGCCGCGGGCTGAAATCGAAGGCGAAATGGGCGACAGCCACGTGGGTCTGCAGGCACGCCTGATGTCCCAAGCGCTGCGCAAGATCACCGGTCGCCTTTCCGCCTCGAAGACGACCGCCATCTTCATCAACCAGCTGCGTGAAAAGATCGGTGTGTTCTTCGGCAGCCCGGAAACCACCACCGGTGGTAAGGCGCTGAAGTTCTACGCCTCGGTGCGCATGGACATCCGCCGCATTGAGACGCTGAAGGAAGGCGCCAACCCGGTCGGCAACCGTACCCGCGTGAAGATCGTGAAGAACAAGATGGCCCCGCCGTTCAAGCAGGCCGAGTTCGACATCCTCTACGGTGTGGGTATTTCCCGTGAAGGCAGCCTCATCGACATGGGCGTGGAGCACGGGCTGGTCAAGAAGTCCGGTGCCTGGTTCACCTATGACGGCGACCAGCTGGGGCAGGGCAAGGAGAACGCCCGCCGCTTCCTGCGCGACAACCCGGACCTGGCCAACGAGCTGGAACTGCAGATCAAGCAGAAGCTGGGCATTGTGGAAATGCCAGAGGCCGAGGGCGAGGACACCGAAGGCCTGCGCGTCGTCGAAGGCGAGTAAGTAGCAGTGCCCCCACGCAAGAAACGCGGCGCCGTACCCGGAAACTCTTCCGGGTACGGCGCCGAGCGCGTATCCGATGAGTTCTTCGGTGACCCGCAGGAGATGCCCGACTGGGCCAGACCCGACCCCGACGAGCAGGACGTAGACGACGATTCTGTTGCGGCGGATGCCTCCGCAGGCACACCTTCCACCGCGACGTCCGGTCCACTCGCGTCCGCGCAAGTGGCTGGTGCGGAGGACGGGTCGCCAGCCACGGTGGAGGAGCTGCGTGCCTCCATGGAGCGGATCATGCAATCACCCGCTCCGCCGCGGAAGGCCGAAAAAAAGAAGCGCTCCGCCAAGCGCCTGTCCACGGCACAGCGGGAAACCGAAGAACCCGAAGAACTCAGCGATGACCAATGGCGGGAGAAGGCGCGCGCCATCCTGCTGCGCCAGCTGACCGCCAGCGACAAGTCCGCGAAGCAGCTGAAGGACAAGCTGCTGGACAAGGAGTGTCCCGAGGCCATCGCCGATGAGGTCATCGAACGCTTCATCGAGGTTGACCTGGTGGATGACCAAAAGTTCGCCGACGCCTGGGTCCGCGCCCGCACCCGAACCCGGGGGCTGGCTCGCCAGGCGCTGAAGCATGAACTGCGGTCCAAGGGAGTCGATGACGAAATCACCCAGATGGCCCTGGAACAAGTGGATGACGCGGACGAGGAAGAGCGGGCCCGCGAATTGGCCCGGACCAAACTCCGTCCGGCATCCATGGGGGTAGACCGCGCAAAGGCACTGCGCCGACTGGTTGGGATGCTAGGGCGCAAGGGCTACAACGGATCCATGGCCTTCCGCGTCGCGCGTGAGGAATGGGACGCCCGCTTCGGCGAACACTAGGGCCAACGCGCGGATACGCAGCCGCGGCCCCCGACGGCTACCGACGTCTTAGCCGGCGCTCAGAACAGCCAAGGCTAAGATGTCCAGACCGGTAAGATTCGGTAACCTTGAATGGTGACTGAGCAAGCAACCCTGACCCCGATTGACGACGAAAACCTGCCCCGCACCTATGAGGTGCGCACTTTCGGTTGTCAGATGAACGTGCACGATTCCGAGCGGCTCTCCGGCCTGCTCGAAGATGCCGGGTTGAGCCGCAAACCCGACGAGCAGGTCGATGACGTGGCCGACGTGATCGTCTTCAACACCTGTGCCGTGCGCGAAAACGCGGACAACAAGCTCTACGGCAACCTGGGACGCCTGGCCCCGCTGAAACGCGAACGCCCGAATATGCAGATCGCCGTCGGCGGCTGCCTGGCCCAGAAGGACCGGGACACCATCCTGAAGAAGGCGCCTTGGGTGGACGTGGTTTTCGGAACCCACAACATCGGCTCACTGCCGACCCTGCTGGCTCGCTCACGCCATAACAAGAAGGCCGAGCTGGAGATCCTGGAGACCCTGGACGTCTTCCCCTCCACATTGCCCACCCGCCGCGAATCCGTGTATGCCGGATGGGTGTCAATCTCCGTGGGATGCAACAACACCTGCACCTTCTGCATTGTTCCCTCCCTGCGCGGCAAGGAGCGCGACCGCCGTCCCGGGGAGATCCTGGCAGAAATCAAGGCCCTGGTCGCCGACGGCGCCATCGAGGTGACCCTGCTGGGCCAGAACGTGAACTCCTACGGTGTCGAGTTCGGGGACCGGCTGGCCTTCGGCAAGCTGCTGCGCGCCTGCGGTGAGATCGAGGGCCTGGAACGCGTGCGCTTCACCAGCCCGCACCCGGCCGCGTTCACCGATGACGTCATCGAGGCCATGGCCGAAACCCCGAACGTCATGCCCCAGCTGCACATGCCGCTGCAGTCGGGTTCGGACAAGGTGCTGAAGGACATGCGCCGCTCGTACCGCTCCAAGAAATTCCTGGGCATCCTGGACAAGGTGCGCGAGCGGATCCCGCACGCGGCGATCACCACCGACATCATCGTCGGTTTCCCCGGTGAAACCGAAGAGGATTTCCAGGCCACCCTGGACGTGGTCGAAGCCTCCCGGTTCTCCTCCGCGTTCACCTTCCAGTACTCGCCGCGCCCGGGCACCCCTGCGGCCACCATGGAGGAGCAGCTGCCCAAGGCCGTGGTCCAGGAACGCTTCGAACGTTTGACCGCGTTGCAGGACCGCATCGCCAAGGAAGAGAACGCCAAGCAACTGGGCCGCACCGTGGAGGTACTGGTCACCGAACAGTCTGGGCGCAAGTCCGAGGAAACTCACCGTCTGGCCGGGCGTTCCCAGGACCAGCGTCTGGTGCACTTCTCGGTGCCCGAAGGTGCCCAGAGCCCGCGCCCGGGCGACTTGGTGACCCTGCCGATCACCGAGGCCGCCGCATTCCACCTGATCTCCGACCCCAGCCTGGAACAGTACTCGCTGCGCCGTTCGCGGGCCGGGGACGCATGGGACCGCGCTCAGGCCGAAAGCTGCGGGGTGCCGGCCTCCGGCGGCAACAGCACCCCGGGCAAGACCAGCCTGGGCATGCCCACCCTGATGGTGCGCAAGTAGCCGGGACGTGGATGCAGCATACCTGCCGGTGATCGCGGTCGTCGGGCCCACCGGCACCGGAAAATCGGATCTGGCGATCGCCCTGGCCCAACAGCTGGGCGGGGAGATCGTCAACTCCGACGCCCTGCAGTTCTACCGTGGGATGGACATCGGCACCGCCAAGCTGCCACTGGGGGGGCGCGGCGGCATCGAACACCACCTGATGGACATCATGGACATCACCGAGGAGGCATCGGTGGCCCGTTTCCAGGAACAGGCGCGCATCTGCTTTGAGCAGATCCGTTCCCGCGGCCGGGTGCCGGTCATGGTCGGCGGCTCCGGGCTCTATGTGCGTGCGGCACTGGATGTCATCGACTTCCCGCCCACTGATCCGCAGGTGCGCCGGCGTCTGGAAGAGCAGGTGGATCACGAAGGTGAAGCGCCGCTGCGCGCGCACCTGGCCGCGGTGGACCCGGTTTCGGCGGCTCGGAACCTGGACCTGCGCCGCGCCATCCGCGCCGTGGAGGTCCATGAGATCTCCGGGCGTGCGTTCAGCTCCTATATGCCCCAACGCCAGTACTTCCAGCCGGCCATCCAAATCGGGTTGAACCTGGACCGGCCGGCACTGCATGAACGTCTGGCCGCCCGGGTGCATCACATGGATGCACAGGGCCTGGAAGATGAGGTGCGTGGCCTGCTTGATCGGGGGCTGCGTAAGGGGAAAACCGCGTCCCGGGCCATCGGCTACCAGCAGTACATTGACCTGATCGATGGGAAGCTCACCCGCGAGCAGGCCATCGACGCCACCATTGTGGCCACGCGCAAGTTCGCCCGTCGCCAGATTACCTGGTTTTCGGCAGATGACCGGGTTACTTGGCTGGACCCCACCGAGGATGGAACCATAGAGCGGGCGCTGGAACTTGTCTCCAGCGACGCCGCCGCGCACTAGCGAAACCACCGCCAGCAAAGGACACCCCCATGGCTCATGCACTTGATCAGCTCACCGGCCTGTCCTATGCCAAGGGCCACGCCACCGGCAACGACTTCGTGCTTATTTCCGATCCCCAGGACCAGCTGGTGCTGCAGGCCGAGCACGTGGCCGCGCTGGCCGACCGGCACTTCGGGCTCGGCGGTGACGGGGTCATACGTGCCGTGCCCACCGCAGCGGTGGAGGAGTACGCCTACCAGGTGGAGGCGCAGCCCGACGCATACTGGTTCATGGACTACCGCAACGCCGACGGGTCCATCGCGGAAATGTGCGGCAACGGGGTGCGCCTGTTCGTGCATTTCCTGATCCAGGAGCAGCTGGTGGACCTGCCGGTGGGCAGCACCCTACAGATTGGCAGCCGTGCCGGGGTGAAGCAGGTGACCCGGCTGGAGGACGGGTATGCGGTCAACCTGGGTCCCTGGGGGCTGATCCATTCCGAACAGGCCAACGACAACGCGCTGGACAGCCTGGTGCGAGCCCACGGCTGGGAGCAGGGGCGCCCGGCCTTGTCCATCACCATGGGCAATCCGCACGCCGTGGTGGCCCTGGCCGAGATGCAGGAGCTCTCGGCCCTGGATCTGAGCGTCGCGCCCGCGGTGGATCCGGTGCCCGAACACGGGACGAACGTGGAATTCGTGGTGCCGGCCGAGCCGTTGGTCTCCGAAGGGATTGGGGCCGTGACCATGCGGGTTCACGAGCGCGGGGTCGGGGAGACGCTCTCGTGCGGCACCGGAGCCTGTGCCGCAGCGGCGGCGGTCCGCTATTGGGCCGGTTCGACCACGGTAATCGATGACTGGGTGGTGAACATCCCCGGCGGACAAGTGGGGGTGGCTTTCCGCAAGAACGAGGATGGCACCGACGATGTCATCCTCAGCGGCCCAGCGGTCCTGGTCGGGCGCGGAGTATTGACCCGCGACTGATATGTTGCTGACTTTGTCAAGATAGGCAGAACAAGGCGACCCCGCATCCGAATGGGCGCGTGGTCGCCTTGCCGTTCCCCGGGAGCCCCGACCTTCAGGCCGGTTCATGACTCGTGCTGTTATTCAGCGACG
>NZ_VATX01000034.1:0-4341 GCF_005774635.1 Glutamicibacter sp. V16R2B1 | reverse complement strand
TCCTGGGTTACTTTGACCGGGCAGGCACCTCGAACGGCCCCACCGAAGCGATCAATGGGAGGTTGGAACACCTGCGCGGCAGCGCTCTGGGGTTCCGGAGCCTAGCGAATTATATTGCCCGTTCGCTCTTGGAATCTGGCGGGTTCAGACCCGTTTTACACCCTGGATTGTGAAGAGCCCGAAAACACTACGGCCTGTCGACGAGCTCTGCTGATGCGTCGACAGGCCGGTGTTCGGTTTCGCCTAGGTGTGTTCTGGCTGAGCCAGGGCTGGAGCTGGTTTACTCAGCACGGGCGCCAGGTTTTGCCTCCGGGTGCATAGCACCGCGGTCCGGTGTAGTTGGAGGGACCGCTGCTCTTCTTCCTTGGAGCCTGGTACGTCTTCTTAGGCGTCCGCGGTGCGGTCGGTCGTTGCGCTTTTTTGCGTGGCTGCGTTTGTTGTTGCGTATTGTTTTGCTTGCTCGGCGCCGCGGCCCGGCGCCGCTCGGCGGTAGCCGCCTTTTGCTGCTCTTGCGCCTTTTTGAGCTCCGCTGCGCGTTGCTTTGCCTTCTCTGCCTTCAGCTTCTCCTCTTTTTGCTTTCGCTCGGCTTCCTTGCGCTCCTTTTCTTCCTGCTTCAGCTTCGATTCTTGAGTGCGGTGAGCCTTTTCCAGATCCTCGGCGGTCGAGATGGAGTCCGAGAGCTGTGAACGCAAACCGGCAAAACTTGAGGCAAGAAGGGCGTGCGTGACAGGACTGCGGTCCGGGGTGATGCCGTCAAGGGTCTTTTTCAGTCCGAGTCCCATTGCCACTGCGGCCGCGGCCTCGGCGGCCTGTGAGCCGGATTCTTCTGTGGAGTCGCTGAGCTCTTCCGGAGCCTCTTCCAAGGCCGAGGCAACTTCGTCAACCTGCGCCGGTACGGTGCATTTGATGTCCGTGCTAAAAAGCCCGGCTGAGTTTTCGGAGGCTTTGTTTTGCGCAGCCAACACCTCATCGTAAAACTTGATGTTCGGCTCGAACTTCACAGCGATTCCCAGGCCGAGCGCTGCAATCTCTGCGTTGACCAAGTGCCCATCCTTGAACACGCCGGCCAGGGTTCTGCCATAGCGGTCGGTTCTCTCGACATCGTATTCGAGGTCGACCTTGTCGCCTGGGGAAAGGATCGATTTGAGGTGATCGCTGGCCTCGGAGCCGAGGCACTCCACACCCTTATTGGGGTCTACGGTTTCGGGCGTATCCACGTTGAGGAGCCGAACCCGCTGTTCGGCGCCGGCAATCTTCATATCCACGGTATCTCCGTCGATAACCCGGATTACAGTGCCCTGTGTGTCACTGTCGGC
This sequence comes from Glutamicibacter sp. V16R2B1, assembly GCF_005774635.1. Lineage (NCBI taxonomy): Bacteria > Bacillati > Actinomycetota > Actinomycetes > Micrococcales > Micrococcaceae > Glutamicibacter > Glutamicibacter sp. V16R2B1. Next base: position 3,025 of record NZ_VATX01000034.1, on the reverse strand, counting down.
GGTCGCGGCGTACACGACGCCGGAGGTAACCAGCGTTCCGGCAACAAGGCCCGCGACCCACTTTGATTTTGTGCTCAACAAAATGTTTCTCGTTTTCTCAGAACGTGCAAGTGATTAGGGAGAATAACTCCTCCATCATTAAAGGGTTTTTCATTGAAAACGCCAAAACCTTCGTTCCACGAGTTAGGCCGGACACGATGTGGTGTGAGGTAGCAGCCGATTCCAGTTATTCATTGAAGCTTCAAGTAAATTCCGGTAGGCTTGAGCCCACGAGGACCAATGATCTGTGCCGGGAAGGTGGCCGCGATGAGCGTGCGCGAAGAGAAACTATCCGATGAGTTGAGCATGAATGCCGTGCAACTCAAGGTCGGGGATATGCGGCTGATGAGCGATTACTACCAGAAGGCCCTGGGGTTGACGGTGCTGGCGGAAGACTATGACGGGCTCACGCTGGGACGCGGTTCCAGTGAACTGGTCAAACTGCGGCATGCGCCGGGACTGCACCTGCCGAGTCGTGGCGAAGCCGGGCTCTTTCACACGGCCCTGCTCTTTGAGAGCCAGGAGGACCTGGCGGCCACCGTTTACACCGCGGCCCGCTTCGACAACACCCGATTCGTGGGATCCAGCGACCACCTGGTCTCCGAGGCCTTCTACTTCACCGACCCTGAGGGCAACGGGATCGAACTGTACTGGGACCGCCCACGCGATACCTGGCGCTGGGAGCAGGGCACGGTTGCCATGGATACCATCTACCTGGATCCCAACCAGTACCTGGAGGCGTACCTGGGGCAGGCTGCGGTCGAGCGGCAGGCGGAAGCCACCGCCGGAGTGGGGCACGTACACCTGCAAGTCGGTGACATCTCCACCGCCCGGCAGTTCTACGTCTCAACGCTCGGGTTTGATGAAACCACTGCGCTGGGGGACCAGGCCCTGTTCGTCTCGGCTGGAGGCTACCACCACCACATGGCCATGAATGTCTGGAACTCGCGGGGTGCCGGGCCGCGCCGCGACACCCTTGGACTGGGTGAGGTGCTGATCAACGTGCCCAACCAGGATGAGGTCGGCAAAATCGCCGAACGCCTGGACTTCGCGAAAATCCAGCACCACCACACCGGCGAGGAACTGCGCTTCAACGATCCCTGGAACAACCAGCTGCGCGTGGCCGTCGCGTAGATCCTGGCAACGCAAACGGGCCTGATCTCGCGATAGCAAGATCAGGTCCGTCAATCCTTAGGTGCCTGGGGTTTCGGTCGGTTCCTGCGGGGGCTGTTCCTGGATGTCCTTAAGCTGTTCGAAGGACATCATCAGGGACTTAAGTTGCGCGTACTCTTCGGTCTTGGCGTAGGCTCGCATCCGTTCGGCACCCTTTAGATCCGCATCGACGTCGGTTAGTTCATCCTTGGGCCCGATCTTGCGCTCGAAGGTGGCACTGCCGCCCTGATAGTTGAACGGCACCGCAACGGCCGGATAGCCAGCCTGCTGGTCTGGGCTGAGCTCGGTGAGTTCAATGACCGCACTGTCCGGGCTGGCGGCGTCCGCCACGAAGGTCAGGTGTGCGCCCTTCTCCTCATTCAGTGTTCCGCCATCAATCAGGACATTGTCCTTCGCTGGGGGTGGGATGGCCTCCTCGGCCCACGGATCCGCCCCGGTGCGCAGAGTGGCCATGACCTGGCCATCGGGATTGGTGAATTCGATGCTCGCGGCCGCTTCGGGGTTGTACTGGTAGTACTCGTTGGTGATTTCCTTCATCTGCCAACCCTTGGGCAGCTTGACGCTGAAGTGGCCGTTGGCGATCTGTACCGTCTCGGAATCAACCTCGTGCTCGGTCGTGGCGCTCTGTGAGGCCTTCGGCTTTGCGGGTTCATCGGAGGTGGCCTGCGAGCAGCCGGCCAGCAGTCCCGTTGCCAACAGCATCGAGGCAAATGTGGCTCCCGTGCGGGTCATTATGTGCATAAAGGCCTTTCGTAGAGCCTGGCGTCGACCTACCGGGCGATACGCCGCTCAAAATCGGAAATGCAGCGGATCAAGCTGATCCGCTGCCATTTGTTCCGACGCTATGCCAGGCGACGACGAGCGAACCAGTTACACGAGGGGACTTCAGCGTCTTCCTAGTGAACATCCGGGCAGCATTGACGGAGAACCCCTCCCTTGATGGTGCTTGCTGGCCGGGGTACAAAGGCATGTCGTTGTGGAAGTAGTGCGGGCATGCACAGGGCCACCCGTGATGGGTTGACTAGGGCCTGTTCAGTGCCACGCGCACACCGAATCCGATTAACACGGTCCCGGTGATCTGATCCATGATGGTAACCCCTTTTTCCGTGCGCAGCCACCTGCCCGCCAGGGAAGCACCGAGAATGAGCACGGCTGCCCAGAGCATGGTGAGCAGCACATGGACGGCCGCCAGCGCCAGTCCCATCAGCAGGGCGTTGGCCCCGCCGGGGGTGAATTGGGGAATCACGGCAATGTAGAACACGCCAATTTTCGGGTTCAGCAGGTTCGTGGTCAGGCCCATGCCGAAGGCCTTCCATTTGCTGGAGGCAACGGGAACCTGCACCGCGTCAACCTTCTTGCGCCGCAGGCTGCGGTAGATCATCTGCGCGCCGAGGAACACCAGATATGCGGCGCCGGCGTAGGTCAGGATTTGATAGGCCAGCTGTGAGGCCGCGAGCACCGCCGAGGCACCGGCCGCGGCAATGACACCCCACGCCAGTACTCCCGTGCAAATCCCCAAGGCAGCCACCGCGGCTTCGGCGCGGCTGCGGGCCACCGCTGAGCGCAAGATCAAGGCGGTGTCCACCCCGGGAACCAGGGTCATCAGCGCGGCCACCACGGCAAAGGAAAGCAGGGCAGAGGTAACGGTCATGAAACAAGGATAAGGGGAAGAGGTGACTGCCCTTGCGGGAGCAGGGTTCGGTCCTTGAAGCCGTGCGCCCGGTTACTCCCGGCTTCTCCTAGACGATATGAGGTGTAGGGCTTGGTAGGTCTGGTCAGAGCTGGAACCTCCGCTTCATAATGATTGAACGCT
>NZ_VATX01000033.1:0-3254 GCF_005774635.1 Glutamicibacter sp. V16R2B1 | reverse complement strand
CCCGGCGAATAAAAAACACTCAATCACCACACACGGGGGTGCGGGCGATCAAGCAAATAAATGTTTCGTATTCACCAAACAAAAATAATTTGGTATCAACAAACTTGGCACACTATTGAGTTCTCAAACAACAAGCGCTTACCGGTTCATCATCGACATCAATTCGACCCGTGATCTCGTCCGGCGCTCTGTAATTATTTTATCCCAGCGAATTCCTGAAAGTCAAATCCATTCTTTGTGATCTGAATTTATTTTCTTCGCTTCAACAATTCCTATTGTTTTTACAGTTGACTGTATCGACTCAGGTTTTTGTTGGAGTTTGTTGCCGGTGTTTCCGACGGTTTCGACCCCGTCCTTCGTTGCGGCAACAGATAAAAACTATACATGGATTCCAGAGCGTGCGCAAACTCGGAAGCAGCTCTTTTGAGGTGATCGTCGTAACACGGTGCCTAGCCGAGTCAGATACGCTTCACGCACTACTTCTGGGGCGCCGGGGAAACGACCATCGCGCCAATGCGGTCCGCCTACTGCTCTGCCGCATAAGCGCGCAGGTACCCGTGACGAAGCTTAGTGTCGTCATGAGCCTAAACGTCTTAGACGACAGCCGCAGCCTAGGGTCTGCGCAGCCTTTCTCAGTTGGCGGTGATCTCCGTGCGTTGGTGCTCACGATCCAGAAATACGAACTTCTTCATCGCCCACCAGCGGAACACCATTCCCAGCAGCGTGCCGATGATCGGTCCTGCGACAAAGTCGGCGACCTCCTGCACCAGCAGTGTGACGTGCGGTTGCGTTAACCCAAAGACCCAACGCGAGATATATACAGGCGCCGAGGTGATCCCGACCGCCAGTACCGACATGACGACGAACTTGATGAACTGGACACGCTTCAGACCATGGGCGATGTCCCCGAAGGTAAACCGGCGGGACAGGAAGTACGAGGCAACCGTCGAGACAGCATTAGCGATCAAGAACGCCGTAGTTGGATGCGCAGTCAAAATGGTTAACTTCAGCCCATAGTTGACCACCAGGGTGAGGATGAAGCACACACCTCCCACTCCCAGGAAGTAGACAATACGCAACCTTTGGCGCATCTTCTGCCGCGTGCCGAAGTCCGGCGTGGGCGCAGCTACTTCCTCGTTTGGATTCCCCATGTGTTTATCCTACGGTCACCTTCTAGCGACTCCCGGTAGGCAGTACACCGGTATCGGGTAATATCCAGGCTGCGCTTGTGGACCATTCGAAGATTCCACAACTCCCGGTCGTGACAGAAGGCCCATGGGCGGAACCGAACGTTAACGTGAAATAGCAGGAGTGGGAATCCTTACGGATTCCCACTCCTGCTATTTGGTCGGGATGACAGGATTTGAACCTGCGACCTCGTCGTCCCGAACGACGCGCGCTACCAAACTGCGCCACATCCCGTTGTTTTCGCAACGAAATAATACTGTACACGCAAGATTGGACGGAACCAAATCGAGTGACCTGCTGCACTTATGGGATGGCCTTGCCGGGATTCAGCAGGCCCTGCGGGTCCAGGACGTTCTTCAGCTGCCGCTGGATCTCCAGCACTGCGGAGGATTGTTCCCAGGCGAGCCATTCACGTTTGATTAGACCAACGCCATGCTCCCCGGAGATGGTTCCACCCACTTCCAGCGCCAACCGGATGCTCTCCTCCAGGGCGAGGGTGAGCCGGCCAAGTGGATCTTCGCCGGCATCGGGTTCAACGGAAAACGTAGGATGCAGATTGCCGTCACCAGCATGGGCAATGATCCTCACGTCAACCTCGTACTTGGCGGCAACTCCACGCACCTTTCGCACGTAGTCGACCATGCAGCTCTTGGGTATAGCCACGTCTTCGCCCATGCGGTAGGCATCATCCTTGGTATCCCCCCTGCTGGTGCGACGCATCTCGATGAGGCGCGAAGCAAACTCATCGCCTGGAGCACTGATGATAACTTTCGCTTCCGCAAACGCCGTACGAACAACATCCTCTTCAATCCTGGCGCCATACCCATCCAATCGCACCAGAAGCATCGCCTCGCCATGCTCAGCGATATCGGTGCCATAGGTCTGATCCAACACCGACATCGTCGGCCTATCGATGAGCTCTAAGATCGCGGGCTGAACTCTGGCCCTGGCAATCATCTGGACGCCTTCGACGGCATCTTCGAGTGTTTCAAAGACCAGACTCATGTCCCTTTGGTCAACAGGCAGGTAGCGCAGCCGCAATACGGCGCGTACAACGATCCCCAAGGTGCCTTCCGAGCCGACGAAGAGCGAACGCAGATCGTAACCGGCCACTCCCTTAAATGTGTTGGCACCAATTGTGATCAGCTGTCCATCCGCGAGCACGACGTCCAGTGCCAGCACTGATTCTCGGGTCACCCCATACTTCGCACAACGAAGCCCGCCTGCGTTGGTGGCAATATTGCCGCCCAGGGTCGACATCCGATAGCTTGCCGGGTCAGGGGCATACATGAGGCCGTGCTCCGCAACCGCATCATTTAACTCGTTATTGATGACCCCTGGTTCGACTACTGCCACCTCGTCCTGTGGCCGGATCTCCAAGATGCGGTTCATACGAGACAGATTCAGTACCAGCGATGGGCACATCACGTGGACACCGCCGGAGACTCCCGTACCAGCGCCGCGGCTGATGATCGGGACTTCATGGCGGGAACACAATCGCACGATCTCCTGAACGGCTTCTACCCGATTCGGGTATGCAATTGCGAGCGGCAGGATCGGGTCAGTAGCCAGTTGGCCGTAATCGCGGGAATTCTCCAGCAGATCCTCCGGAGAGGTACTGACACCATCAGCACCGAGAATCTCCGTCAGTTCTTGAACAAAAACGGCATAGTCCTTGTCCTGTGCCACTACCGCCCCTCCTAATGGTTACGCTGATCTCTACGAAGCGTACTCCAGGTCACCGCATTTACCTCGAGAGGTAGAGATGGTTACGTAGGTCCATGCTTGGGCGTGAACAGCAGCTTTGACTCGAACCGCCACCGAGTCGAACGGAAGCGAGGCCTGGCGGCAATGCAGCGCAAAGAATATGTGCCGGAACCGGATTGCTGGTTAGTGGCTTAAACAGGTGAGGCTCCAACCATCACTGGTTGGAGCCTCAAACCCTTCATCAAGTTAAGTCCGGCGGTGTCCTACTCTCCCACACCCTCACGAGTGCAGTACCATCGGCGCAGTGGGCCTTAGCTTCCGGGTTCGGTATGGGACCGGGCGTTTCCCCCACGCTATGA
>NZ_VATX01000032.1:0-1531 GCF_005774635.1 Glutamicibacter sp. V16R2B1 | reverse complement strand
TATGCAGTGACCAACCCCGCTACCGGAGTCGTAGAGGCAACCTACCCCACCGCCAGCGACGCCCAGATCCAGGAGGCCATTGGCGCGGCCCACCAGGGCTTCACCACCTGGTCCACCTCCGAGATCTCCGAGCGCGTCGCGCTGCTGGAGCGGGTGGCCGACATCTACGAGGAACGCGCGGAGGAACTGGCCGCGATCATCACCCGCGAGATGGGCAAGCCGGTGCGCCAGGCCCAGGGCGAAATCAGCATTGTAGCCTCCATCTACCGCTACTACGCCAAGAACGGTCCGAAGTTCCTGCAGGACGAGGAGCTTGAGGTCGCCAGCGGCGGCAAGGCGCTGGTGCGCAAGGAAGCGGTCGGTGTGCTGTTGGGCATCATGCCGTGGAACTTCCCCTACTACCAGGTGGCCCGCTTCGCGGCGCCGAACCTGATGAACGGCAACACCATCCTGCTTAAGCACGCCCCGCAGTGCCCGGAATCGGCGCTGGCCATGGAGCAGATCTTCAAGGACGCCGGGGCCCCGGAAGGCGCCTACGTGAACATCTTCGCCACCAATGACCAGGTGGCCGACATCATCGCCGACCGCCGGATCCAGGGAGTTTCGCTGACCGGTTCGGAGCGCGCCGGTGCCGCGGTGGCCGAGATCGCCGGGCGCAACCTGAAGAAGGTCGTGCTGGAACTGGGCGGTTCGGATCCGTTCCTGGTGATGGAGGACGCGGACGTGGCCCGCAGCGCCAAGCTGGGCATGCGCGCCCGCTTCGGCAACACCGGCCAGGCCTGCAATGCCGCCAAGCGCTTCATCGTGGACTCCTCGGTGTACGACGAGTTCTCCAAGGCGCTGGTGGACCAGGTGTCCGGCATCAAGATGGGTGATCCGAGCGAGGCGGAGAACTTCGTCGGCCCACTGTCCTCGGCCGCGGCCCGCGACGGGTTGGCCGCCCAGGTGAAGGACGCCGTGGACAAGGGCGCAACCGTGCTGGCCGGCGGCAAGCCGGTGGACGGGGAGGGCGCCTACTTTGAGCCGACCGTGCTGGCCGGGGTCACCGAGGACATGCGCGCCTTCAGCGAGGAATTGTTCGGCCCGGTCGCCGTGCTGTACAAGGTGGACGGTGAGGAGGAGGCCGTGAAGCTGGCCAACAACACCGACTACGGGCTGGGTGCCTCCATCCACACCCAGGACGCCGAGCGGGCTGACCGCATTGCCCGCCAGCTGGAAACCGGCATGGTGGCCATCAACGAGCCCTCCGGCACCGCCGCCGAGCTGCCCTTCGGTGGCGTGAAGCGCTCGGGCATCGGCCGCGAGTTGGGCAAGTACGGCATGGATGAGTTCGTCAACCACAAGCTGGTGAAGATCTCCGGACGCTAGTCCATACCCCCTCGCCGTCAGGCCGGGGACAGGTGAGGGTGGCGCACGGTTCTCGTGCGCCACCCTTGGTGGTTAAGCCACCGGCCGTGGGGCTTTGGTGCCGGGCCGCTTACTTCTTCAACGACACCTGGTCCACGGTCCAGAACGCGGAGTTCGTTCCGGT
>NZ_VATX01000031.1:0-1545 GCF_005774635.1 Glutamicibacter sp. V16R2B1 | reverse complement strand
AGCTCCAGCCCTGGCTCAGCCAGAACACACCTAGGCGAAACCGAACACCGGCCTGTCGACGCATCAGCAGAGCTCGTCGACAGGCCGTAGTGTTTTCGGGCTCTTCACAATCCAGGGTGTAAAACGGGTCTGAACCCGCCAGATTCCAAGAGCGAACGGGCAATATAATTCGCTAGGCTCCGGAACCCCAGAGCGCTGCCGCGCAGGTGTTCCAACCTCCCATTGATCGCTTCGGTGGGGCCGTTCGAGGTGCCTGCCCGGTCAAAGTAAGCCAGGATATCCCCGGCCCGGCGCTTCAGGGTGCGGCCCAGGGACGCCAGTTCGGGCAGCCCGGTAGGAATTTTTGCTTTGATCAGCTCGATGACCTGCTCCATCGACCACCTGCCGATGCTCTTCTCCTTTTGCCGGTACGCGTCCACGATGCGCTGATAGATGTTCCAGGTGAACTGCACCGGCTCGTGCTGCTGATCAGCAAATAAGGCATCAAGGCGTTCAATCTGCTTCTCAGTCAGCAAACCATCCCCGGTCAACAGCGTGCGCCGCGCCGTATAGAGCGGATCACCCTTGCGGCCACGGTGACCACGGGTGTCTTGCTGCACCCGTTGACGGCACTTATCCAATGCTTCGGAAGCCAAGCGCACCACATGGAAGGGATCCATCACTTCTACCGCGTCCGGGAGTTCCTCGGCCGCGGCGGTTTTGAAGCCGCTGAAACCGTCCATTGCCACCACTTCAATCCCGTCCCGCCATTCTTGGGGACGGTTCGCGAGCCAGGACTTGAACACGGCCTTGGAGCGGCCTTGGACCATGTCCAGCAGCCGGGCCGGGCCAGCACCTTCGGTGACCGGGGTCAGGTCAATGATCACGGTGACGTATTTGCCTCCAGCACGGGTGTGGCGCCATACGTGCTCGTCCACCCCAATGACTTTTACTGCGTTGAACCGTTCAGGCTTGTTGATCAGCACTCGTTGCCCCTGACCCAACACCGCGTCATTAGCGGTATTCCAGGACACGCCCAGCCCCTCAGCAACCCGGGCCATGGACAAGTGCTGACACACGATCCCGGTCAGCGCCCAACCCAACCCGCCACGAGAAATCTTCGCCCGGGGCTCGGCAGCCTGGCTGGTGTCCTGACGCCACACAGTACCGCAGTCAGCACACCGGTACCGGCGCACCCGGATCACCAGCGTGGTCGGCCGCCAGCCGACTGGCTCATGCGCCAGCCGGCGCACCACGGTGCCACGAGGCGTTCCGGGCTGCCCGCAGTTACGGCACCACGGATCCGCTTCGGTGACCTTGCATAGGATCTCGGCACGTTCAGGCAACAACCGCTGACCGCAGGCTGTCAGGCCCAGCTCGTCCAGCCGGCAGAACGTGGTCAGATCCGGGGCGGTAAAGGTAGTATGAGACAACGTCGAGGTCTTTCAAGAAGGTTGTGTAGGAACTTCCATTCTTGTGAAGACCTCGACTTTTTACTGCCCTACGACACGCCCCGAAATCAGCTCAGCGGCAGTGCTGCCCTACACCCTCAATTGCGAAGAGCCT
>NZ_VATX01000030.1:0-7156 GCF_005774635.1 Glutamicibacter sp. V16R2B1 | reverse complement strand
ACCAGGTGGTGAAGCCCTGGTGGGCCGCGCCAATGGCCTCCTGGATCTGGGCGTCGCTGGCGGTGGGGTAGGTTGCCTCTACGACTCCGGTAGCGGGGTTGGTCACTGCATACATGCTCATGGGATTCCTCCTCGAAAATGGCGTCTTGCCGGTAATGTGGGGTCTATGGAAACAGGATGCCCTGATCCACAATGACGTGTAGAAGGGCCGGGCGATGTTCTTTGAGCACCACATCCAGAGCACGCTGCACTGCTTCGGCGGCCTGAGCATCGCTGGTCACAGTTTCGCCGTGCCCCCCATAAGCGCGAGCCAACGCCGCAAAGTCCGGGTTTTGCAACTGGGTTCCCGAAACGCGGCCCGGGAAGTGGCCCTCTTGGTGCGCGCGAATAGTTCCGAACTGTCCGTTGTCCATTACTACGGTCAGCAACGCAGCACCGTGTTGGGTAGCACTGGCCAGTTCCTGCCCGTTCATTAAGAACTCGCCGTCACCGCAAATCGCCAGCACCAAGCGCTCCGGAGCCTCCAGGGAGGCAGCTACCGCAGCTGGAATAGAGTAACCCATGGATCCATTGCGGGTACCTAACTGGGACGGGAAAATATTGGTTGGCACGTACCTCATGGGCCACGCACAGTGGTTGCCTGCCCCCATGGTAGTCACTACATCTTCGGGAAGACGCTGAACCAGCTCAGCAATCACCGCGCTCATGTGAGCGGTACCCTCGCGGGTTGGCGACAGCTCCTCGCGCTGTGGCAGCTTCGTGTATGCTTCTCGCGCTTCGCGCCCGGCAGCCCGCCAAGGCTCCCATTGAGTTTCCCGCTCCAGGCGCAATTCTTCTAGCGCTTCGGCAAAGACACCGGGAGTGGCCAAAATGTGACGGGTTATCGCCCCAGAGCGCCCACGCAATGAGGTGTCAATGTTTACAAGATAGTTGACTGCCCGCCGGTTCTGACGCAGGGTGAATCCATCGGTGGGTACATCGGAGGGTACCGCCCCAATTGCGACCAACACATCAGCTTCTTCGAACATCTGGGCCGCCTTATCGGTGCGCCCGTACCCCAGCTCGCCCATGTTCACTGGGGAATTGAACGGCACCCGATCCGCAGCGTGCCAATCATGTACCACCGGAATGTTGTTTGCCTCCGCAAAAGCCGTCACCCCTGCGGCAGCCTTCGCGCTCCAGCGCTGGCCACCGACAAACAGCAACGGTTTCTGAGCGTTGGATAGGGCGCTTGCCAGCTCCTTGAGTTCCCCGGTTGAGACAGCGCCCTCGGCCACGGTAAGCGGCTGGTGCAATTCACCGGCGAACTCATGGGCGACCACGTCCTCGGGAAGACCCACGATCACCGGGCCCGGACGACCTGACGCTGCCGCGAAAAAGGCCTCGGCCACGATCTCGGAAGCCCGCTCGGCTTCATCAATAACGAAAACGCGCTTGGCCTGACTGCCGAACCAGGCATAGGGGTCAAATTCCTGGAACGACTCGCGCATCCGGTCGGCTACCGGAATCAAACCCACGAACAGCACCATGGGAGTCCCATCCTGCCAAGCGGAGTGAACGGCCACGTACGCGTTGGCCGCACCGGGTCCACGGGTCACCATGGCGACCCCGGGCTGTCCGGTGAACTTGCCGTGAGCCTCGGCCATGTAAGCGGCGCCTCCTTCGTGGCGCACTACTATGTTGTCGATATTCGCGTCGTGCAGACCGTCCAGCACAGCCAGGTAAGACTCTCCTGGAACCGTGAAGACGCGTTTGACACCGTGACGCGCAAGGGATTCGACGATTGCCGCTCCGGCGTGTGTTGGGCGGACCACGTGCGAACTGCGCCGCGAGGTGTCTGCCGACGAGGCGAGTTGGGTCGGAATGATGCTAGAGGTTTCCATATACAAGTTCTCCTGCCACTACCGTGGCCTCGACTCGGGTATTAGCTATGTCTTCGGTGGGGATGTCGTAAATGTCCTGGGAAAGCACCACGAAGTCGGCCAGATGGCCGGGAACCAATTTGCCCTTGTAGCTCTCTTCGTGGACCGCGTGGGCGCTGCCCACGGTGTAAGCGTGCACCGCTTGAGCCACTGTGAGCTTCTCGCCATCGGTAAAGGGCGCGCCCGCCAACGTCGTGCGCTCTACCAGAGAGGCAATGTTCAAGAGTGGATCCGCACTGACCACGGGAGCATCGGTCGACCCGGGAATGACGAGGCCTGCGTCCAAGAAGGACTTCACCCGGTAGGCAAGCGGTTGTCGTTCGGCTCCCATAGCTACGGCAACCCCGTCACCTAGTTCGTGGATGAAGCGGCCCTGTGGGACCGGAATGAGTCCTAACTGAACCATGCGCTGAATTTGCGCATCTGAGGCCACGGACGCATGCTCGATCCGGTGGCGCGCATTAGGACGGGGGGCGAGTTCCTGCGCCTGGGCGATGATGTCCATGACTACATCCAAGGCGGCGTCGCCTATAGCGTGTACCGCTAACTGCCAGCCCGCTAAATGTGCTCCGATCAGCTTTTCTCGTAGTGTTTCCTGCGAAAACTGCAACAGGCCTCGGTTTCCCTCATCCGTGGCGTAGTCGCAGCACATGAAGGCGCTGCGGCCGATGAGCGAACCGTCGGAGAGGACTTTAGTCGGGCCGATGCGCAGCACTTCGTCGCCCATGCCGCTGCGCATGCCCAGGTCGAGACCGTAGCGCTGGTGACCCTTAAACGACTCCGTGTCCAGCGGGTGCAGGGTGGTCAGGTAGGGCATCAGTGTGGCGCGCACGCCAAGTTGACCGCGCTCGCGGGCCATTTGATAGCCGGCTAGGTCCACTGAGCTCTGCCCGATGTGATCCGGCGCACCGATTCCCGGTTCGGTGATTGAGGTGACGCCCAACTTGAGCATCTCACGCGAACCCGCCGCAACCAGATCAGCTACGTCCTGGATGGACTTAACCGGGATATGGTCCAGCACAATACTCCGCGCGGTTTCCTGCAATAGGCCCTCTGCGAGGCCACGCGCGTCGCAGGGCACCGCTCCGCCGTCCGGCACTGGTACGTTACGGCGCTCTGGATAGCCGGAGAGCTCAAAGGCGCGGGTGTTCGCTACAGCCATGTGCCGCGACACGTGCCAGAGAAAGACCGGATGTCCGTGGCTAACAGAGTCCAGGGCCCGTGCGGTGGGGTGTTCATCGCCGAGGAAGTTCTGGTCATAGCCTGTGCCGATGACCCACGCACCGGGCTTAGCCGTGCTGGCCGCAGCATCTACTGCAGCGAGCAACTCCTCCATGGTCTTTACACTCTCCGGGCGCAAGTCCACTTGAGTCAGCGCGTCCCCAATGAAGGTGAGGTGAAGGTGGGCATCGTTAAAGCCGGGGACCACCGCTGCCCCACCGAGATCCACGACTTTTGCGAAGTGCCTGGGCTCGAGTTCATGGTCGAGACTAATGACTCGCCCGTGGTGAATTCCTAGCGCTTGAGCAAGCGGACGTTGGGGATCTTGGGTGTGGATGATCCCGTTGGTGTAAAGCACGTCGAACATGCGGCCTCCTGAACTAGGAACTAAGTGATCTAGCTCAAGTATCCGAAAAGCCTAGTATGCTGTCTAATACATATAAGTTCTTTATTCCATAACTCTATGGCATGAGAGGTTACTCTCCTCGCATGTCCAAAGCGGGTGCTGTACCTGCATCCAGTTGACCGCGCTCAACCCAAGGCCGCATCCGTCGCGCAATATCGCGGATTCGTTCTTCGGCATAGTGCCCCCGATGCCAGGCGAGGTGCAGGTTGAGAGTAGGCCGAACTGAGGGCTGCACCTCCCTGCTTTCAATGATGGCCACCCGACGGTTACCAAACGAGGGCAGCTCGGTACCGACCCCCACTCCTCTGCCGGAGGCCACTAATGCACTAATGGCCAATCCGTCCTCGCATTCGATATATTGCGCCAAATGCACACCGTGTCGATTGAGCGCGTCATCGAGCACGTGGCGACTCACGCTATTGCGCGTGGGCAGAATCAGGTGCTCCGAGCACAGCTCCCGAAGATCCACTTCTGCACGCCCGTCGGACACCCATGGGTGACTTGGCGGGCAAGAGGCCTTGAGAGCCACAACCCCCAGCGACTCTGAAGCTAAATCTCCACTGGGAACTTGCGGAGTAACCACGAAATCCAGATCGTGCAGTAGGGCCTGTTCCAAGTCGAAGTGGCTGACTTCGCGCACCACGATCATCGGGTCTCGCGGGGAAAGCGAGGCGATGAAAGGTGCCAAGAAACCGCGAATCGAAGCCGAAGTGGAGCCACAAGCGAACTTGGCAACGTCCCCGGTACGCAGCACTGCTACCGCTTCTTGCAGATCCCTGGTTTGCAAGAGCAATTTTCGGGCCAAGGGGACGAAGGCGCGGCCACTGGAGGTGAGCACCAGCCGGTTGCCCCGCGATTCAAAGAGCTTCAACTGCAGTTCCTGCTCAAGGGTTTTGAGTTGGCGACTGAGTGCCGGCTGGGCGATGTGCAGTTCTTCGGCGGCTGCGGTAACTGTCCCATAGTCGACGGTGCTCAGGAAATACTGCAAGCGGCGATAGTTCACGGCCCTACCATAGCAAGCCCCCGGCAATAGCTCGGATTACAGCGTCAAATTGATACCTTCCCAGGGTCTGGCCTGCGCTGCTTTGGAGCAGACGGTTCGGCCCTCTCCACCAAAAGCACGACGCGTCGCAGTTCCTCTAACGGGTCCTCCTGCAACGAGATGTTCAAGAGTTGCAACATTTCTACTCGGGGCAGCTGCACTCAGTTCTGTCCCCTTCTTTTTGCTGTCCTCGCTTGGGACCGTAACGGCCCTTGGGCGGGAAACACCCAAGGGGCATCACGCACTTCGTGGACGACGCGCCCGACCCGCCCAAAGCCCCGGTGAACGTATCAACACACCTGGAACGTCACGAGCTTGATCGAGCTGACTTCTTCAGACTTTCCAAGGCAGATAAGCAGGACGCGTGCAACAGTGCCGGCATCGGTCTCCTCACGCTCCGTTCCGCCTGTTCCTGCTACCGCTTCCCAACCTTCGGTTTCGCCCTGATCACTTCAAGGGCAAGGATACAACTAGCCCCACAGGCACAGCGGATTTCGCACGCACCGTCGCTCTGTGGAGAACTGCTGAGCATAACAAAAAAGCATGTATTCGCGGCCTAAGAGGTCTTGGACGCGATGTAGTTTGCGACGGGATACTGAAAGTGACGTACGACTATGGTGCGGATCACGGATCTCGGACCGCACGCCTCATAAGGAAGACGCAGATGAAAACTCGCACCCTCACGCCGCAGCAGCGGCAAACCCGTGCCACAGCCGGCGCCTTCGTAGGCACCGCCATTGAATGGTATGACTTCTTCATTTTCGGAACGGCCGCGGCCCTAGTCTTTGGAAAAGTGTTCTACCCGGATATCGCAGCGGGAGCCGGCATCATGGCTTCTTTCGCCACTTTTTGGGTGGGTTTCCTGGCTCGCCCTCTAGGAGGCGTGCTCTTTGGGCATCTGGGAGACCGTTTCGGACGAAAGAACGTTCTAGTTGCCACACTGTTCCTGATGGGTGGTGCCACCACCCTGATTGGCCTGCTGCCAGGTTATGCCAGCATCGGCGTTGTAGCCCCAATTGCCCTGGTAATCCTGCGCGCAATGCAGGGACTTGCTGTGGGTGGCGAGTGGGCCGGAGCCACTTTGATGGCTACCGAATCTGCTTCTGAAAAAAAGCGCGGCATGGCAGGGGCCTGGGTTCAGCAAGGTTCACCCGCTGGCTCCATCATGGCTACGGTGATGTTTCTGCTGGTGGGCATGCTCGATGACGCGGCCTTCCTGTCCTGGGGGTGGCGTGTTCCGTTCCTCTTCTCCGCCCTGCTGGTCATCGTAGGGCTGATCATTCGTTCGAAAGTCGAAGAGTCTGCAGACTTCACGGCCTCGCGCGCCCAGCACGAGGTGGTCAAGGTACCAGTTATCGAGGTATTCAAGAAGGCTCCCGGATACGTGTGGCTGGGCGTGGCAGCTTCGGTGCTTGGCATCGCGATCGCATTTTTCAACAACACGTTCCTGCTGTCTTGGACGACAACAGCTGTCGATGCCGGGGGCATGGGCATGGATCGACAGGTAATTCTGAATATCTTGCTGATCATGTCGGTTCTGCAGTTCCTCTGGCAACCGATAGCAGCGAAAATCGCCGAACGCATCGGCGGGGTGCCCGTCATGCTCTGGGGGCTCGTGTTGAACCTGCTAATCATCGTTCCGCTCTTCCTGGCCATAATGAGCGCTAACGCGCTGATCATCGGTTTCGTACTGGGGGTCTCGATTCTAGGCGGCACGGCATACTACGCGATGCTCTCGTCTTTCCTGTCTCAAGCCTTCCCTGTCAACGTTCGTTTTACCGGCGTTGCCCTAGCGAACGGCCTATGTGCCTCACTGATCGGCGGGTCTACCCCGCTACTCGCGCAGGCAATACTTGGCTCCTTCGGTCCATGGGGAGTTGCGGCTTTCTACGGGATTATCGCCTTAGTAACAATGGCAGGAGTTTGGGGACTACATCGCAAAATGCGTGCACGTGATGTCTTTGCCGCCGATGCAGCCGCGGTCCTTCAGAAGTAGCGTTTCTGGCTCTACGTGAGTAAGTCCTGAATCTCAGAGGAACCAAAAGGTCTCCTGAACAGATTAAAGCATCTGCTCAGGAGACCTTTTTTTGAGTAGCGAAGAGTGTACAAAACTGTGACGTGAAAACAACCGGAACACCTCTCGTGTTCCTTGACGGCCACGTCATTCCGGCCCTGCTGGTTAAAACGAGTGGAACTACCCTGGCTGCCCAGTCGCGCGCAGCCGCCATGTCTATACCTGGTCCAGTCCCGGCCGCATGCAAATTCCTGAGAAACGTGCTGGATCTGGCAACCCCGTACCCATTTGAAGCCGATAACTTCGAGTATGTCGTCAATCTCGCCATGACCGGCCTAGCTCCACAGCCCAGGTTTCCTTCCGGTACACCGGAACGAACTCCGCGTTCTGGACCGTGGACCAGGTGTCGTTGAAGAAGTAAGCGGCCCGGCACCAAAGCCCCACGGCCGGTGGCTTAACCACCAAGGGTGGCGCACGAGAACCGTGCGCCACCCTCACCTGTCCCCGGCCTGACGGCGAGGGGGTATGGACTAGCGTCCGGAGATCTTCAG
>NZ_VATX01000029.1:0-3271 GCF_005774635.1 Glutamicibacter sp. V16R2B1 | reverse complement strand
GAGTTCTCAAACAACAAGCGCTTACCGGTTCATCATCGACATCATTTCGATCCGTGATCTCGTCCGGCGCTCTGTAATTATTTTATCCCAGCGAATTCCTGAAAGTCAAATCCATTCTTTGTGATTTGAATCAGTTTTCGCTTTCCCATTGAATCTTCGACTGTCCACAGTGACCTGTGGAAAATCGTTGATTTTCCGGGCTTCTCGCCTTGATTTGGTACCGGTTTTTCTCCGGTCCGCTTCTCGGCGACAAGGAAAAACTATACACAGGTTTTCAGGCCTCCGCAAATCGAGGACCTGTTTTTGTGTGGTGAGCGTGGCCACATCAAAAATCCTCGCTGCTCGTTGATCAATAGAACCGGTATTTAAGGATTCCCCCCATTTAATGCTTCAGAGTTTTGCCTGCGTCCTCATTCGTGACTGCGCCCTGGTACCAGGTAAAGGGGGACTTTCAGCATGTCTTCGCCAATGTAGAGGGATCTGACAAAGCGGGTTCGATCTAAAGCAGGGCAGGTTTCCTCACTGCCGAACTTCGCGCAACCGCAAACTCCGATGCTGATTCCCGGCAGGTCATCACGCGAGGGCCGCGATCGCCTTTGACAGCTGCTTCAGTACCCGCAAGCCGCACATAGCTCTCAGGTGCAATCGCCATTGACCTTGGGCGATAGCCTAAGACCTGTTCGGGACCGGAGCTGCAGATACAAGGCTCAGCTCAATGATCTGCAGAGTTTTCGACTCTGCAGGAGGCAGCGGCTCCAACAGACAGCATCCCCATGCCCTGTCGGAGTTGATGTGTCGCTGGAACTGGTGCCCGTCCCATTTAGAGATTGGTAGCTGTGCTGTCCTCGGAGCGGAACCCGGGGCGTCTCCTTCCAGAGACTGCCTGCGAGGCTCTCGCCACCACCGCTAGACCGAACGACCCGCCCAGAAGACTTCGCCCCGTTCGAGAGCGGTGCTCCTTCGTTCAGGAGGAAGCTCGTTGTCCTTTACAGCCTTAGAGCGCTAGTGCTTGCTCACCGGACGAGTTGTCTCGTCGATCGGCGTTGCAGTTCAACCAGCTCATTACGAAGCGGCCGTTGCCAGCATCGATGTCGGACGCGTTCGTTGCCCCCTTTGGCGTCGCGGCCGGGCTGGGGCTGTGCAGCCATTTTGTAGTGATTGGAATGATGTAGGCGTACTCATCCTCGCGGAGTACGGTGTTCGGTTCGGTGCCTTCACCCTCTGTTCGGAGCATGCATCAGAACTGGGTGTCCTTGCTACAGGCAGAACGCCAGGCAAACGAGGATCCCGGGCATACCCCTGCTGTGGGATCAATACCCAAACAACTCAGAGCGAGACAGCACAGGCGGGAGCGTTCGTTGCCCTGCTGTGCCACCGCCCGGGATAAATTAACAGCTCGCGTTGGACGTCGCATAGCGGAGTGCCTTCGCGATACACCGAGTTAGGATCAGCAAGGCACTCGACCCTGAGAGCCAAATGGTTGGCTGTGTGGGTAGAGCTCTCCTTGGACCTGCGGTGTCCGTAGTCTCTGACCGAGGCTTGGGTTGAGAAGTCTTACTCGCGCCAGCGCCACCTAATGCTGCTATCTGGTCCCCGAATAGTGAAGTACATGGCACCTCAACCATCCACGCCAGACAGTTCTCCAGCCTTGTATGCTCAGGTTCCACATGATTTCGCCATGCAGGTTGCGATCGTCTGTCGGCCACGCAACCCAATATGTAGCTGTGAGCATTCAGAACCGGGCATGACGCCGGTTCTGCTGCGGGAAGTACGCCTCCTCTACCATGAGAATGCATTTCGCCGAACATGGGTTCACGACCAGAGTGGCATCTTCGATGGCTCATCTCTTGGCTTCACTCGCACAAGCGTCCTTCATCAGGTCAAAGCGCTAACTGAGCGACGCTCGAGCACCATTCCCCAGGGAAAGCCGGCCATTGGCTCTCGTCAGCTTCAAGGTGTGCCCAACGCGCAGGTGCAATTCCATAGTGCCGGCCAGGAGCAGATGGTCGGCCACCCAATCTGAGCGAGTCGGTAATACCACTCAATGACGATGAAGGCGTCGGCGCCGATGCCGTGGTCTCGTTGCGCGCCTGGGGACAAAGGCAAATTCGCCGAGCATGCTAGAGCTGCCAAGCCCACGGTGGATCGGTAGGGGGATCGTACAGCCAACCACGAGTTCGTCAGATCCCGGTCGAATGGCACAGCGCTGACACTTTCATGGCAGGGCTCGATCGTGCCCTCAAACTCGTCATTCGAGGCAACTCATGGAAGAAGCTGGCGTTGGCAGCATGGGGAAGCACTATCCGCCGGCGGCTCGAAGGAGGCAGTCCAGAACGAGGGAACGTAAGCTCCTCTACTCCTTCGATGCCTGTTGCCGGAACCGACGGCCATCTGCATGCGTTTGCGCCGGCCTGTTATCACGGCCAGCAAGACACTCGGCAAGGTCGTACAAGGGAAGGGGTGCGTTAAATGCAAGCTGGCTTATGTCGCCATCCCAAGAGACGAGAGTGCTGTTGTACAAGGTGGTGCAGCCGCCCATGGGAAACAAGCGGTGCAGGTGCCCTCGGACCTGTACTCGGTAGCGGCCCAAGTTGATGCCCAGCACACTGACCACTTCCGCGGTCGACCGGTTGCTGCAACATGCAAATCTTCCAGATCAACCGTGAAGCAATGCTCGAGCCCCAGAGTCTTCCGGTGTGCGCAGCAAGAGCAAGGAGGCAGCGACCCCGACGACCGGCCGTCTTGAAGCCGCGTGTCCCAGCCGGTACCGATGAGTGGCAAACTGATCACGATTTTCCACGGACGTCTATTCATAGACCCCAACGGACAGAAACACGGGTGCTTGCCACCTATTCCACGGCAAGAAACGAACCATATTCCGCTGGAGAGGGGCATCTCACCGTAACCACGAACGCGACGAGTACAACCAGACCATGTCGAAAAAGTCTTTGAAGTCCAATAGCAGAGTACGAAGATAAGAAGCCGGCAGCTCTGGGCCGACGCGCGGTTTCCCGAGTGCCGGATCAGGGCTACCGATTAGCAAGCACGAGAACATTTGGGCTTAAATAGGTGAGGCTCCAACCATCACTGGTTGGAGCCTCAAACCCTTCATCAAGTTAAGTCCGGCGGTGTCCTACTCTCCCACACCCTCACGAGTGCAGTACCATCGGCGCAGTGGGCCTTAGCTTCCGGGTTCGGTATGGGACCGGGCGTTTCCCCCACGCTATGACCGCCGTAACAGCAGTGAAACAACCACACACCTGGTGCACGC
>NZ_VATX01000028.1:0-30784 GCF_005774635.1 Glutamicibacter sp. V16R2B1 | reverse complement strand
ATCGCCCTGCGTTGGGAGAGCTTTTACGGCCGGAGCACTTCTCTCCAGAAGCAAAGAAGGCAGCTGAGCAAGTGTCAGATGACGAGCCAATCGGCCCGGAGCTTTATGGCACCGGCGCTAGTACCGAAGATGGACAGTTCATCAGAAGAGGCTGGATTCGAAACAGCTACTAGTCACTGGTCTTGAAGGTGTCTGGCCTTGGAACACGCCCGGGCCAGACACACTTTATTGCCTATAGCCCTAATGTGGCGCACCACACGCCGGTGGCCTCGCCGCGGGGGCCATGCCAGGATGCGATGACCGTCCGGAGTTCACAAAACCATACCCCTGGCGGGGGGTGAAAAAAATCGCGCGGGAAGGGGCCCAAAAACCAGTCAAGGGCGGAAACCAGATGGTTTCCGCCCTCGAGCGTTGGTCGGGCTAGCGGGATTCGAACCCACGGCCTCCTGACCCCCAGTCAGGCGCGCTACCAAGCTGCGCCATAGCCCGAAATGCTTTCGCAGCCGTTCTCCCCCACTTCGAAAAGCGGCGGTGCCACCTGCGAAAAGCTCCTAGATAACCCTACACCACATTCGGGTGCGGGATCGAATCGAGGACTCTAGGACCTGCGCCCCCGGCGTTCGCGGATGCGCATCGAGACCTCGATCGGCGAACCTTCGAACCCGAAGGTTTCCCGCAGCCGGCGGGCGATGAACCGGCGGTAGCCCGGATCCAGGAAACCGGTGGTGAACAGCACGAAGCGCGGCGGACGCGAGGAGGCCTGGGTGCCGAACAGGATGCGCGGCTGCTTGCCCCCGCGCACCGGGTGCGGGTGGGCGGCCACCAGCTCGCCCAGGAAGGCGTTGAGCTTGCCGGTGGGGATGCGCTTGTCCCAGGACTCCAGCGCGGTGTTCAGCGCCGGGACCAGCTTGTCCTTGTGCCAGCCGGTCAGCGCGGAAATGTTCACCCGCGGTGCCCAGTCGATATGCGCAAGGTCACGCTCGATTTCCTGCTCCAGGTAGTGACGGCGGTCCTCATCGAGGTTGTCCCACTTGTTGAACACCACCACCATGGCCCGCCCGGCCTCGATCGCCATCTGGATGATGCGCACGTCCTGTTCGGAGACCACTTCGTCGGCGGCCAGCAGGATCACCGCGACCTCCGCCTTTTCCAGGGCGGCCTGGGTGCGCAGTGAGGCGTAGTAGTCCGACCCGACGGCCATGTGCTGGCGGCGGCGAATGCCGGCGGTGTCCACGAACCGCCACACATCCCCGCCCAGCTCGACCAGTTCGTCCACCGGGTCACGGGTGGTGCCGGCGTAGTTGTCCACCACGACGCGCTCGGCGCCGGCGAGCTTGTTCAGCAGCGAGCTCTTGCCTACGTTCGGCCGGCCGATCAGCGCGATGCGCCGCGGTCCGCCGCGCGGGATCACCCCGCCAAAGGCGGAGTACTGCGGCATCTTCTCCATCACCGCGTCCAGCAGGTCCGCGGTGCCGCGTCCGTGCAGGGCGGAGACCGGCCAGGGCTGGCCGAAGCCCAGGCCCCACAGCATCGCGGCCTCGGCCTCCTGGTTGAAGTCATCGACCTTGTTGGCCACCAGGAACACCGGCTTGCCCTTGCGGCGCAGCATCTTGACCACGGCCTCGTCGGTGGCGGTCGCCCCCACATGGGTGTCGACCACGAACAGGATCACGTCCGCGACGTCCGCGGCGATCTCGGCCTGCTCGGCGACCGAGGCGTGGATCCCCTTCGCGTCGTGCTCCCAGCCGCCGGTGTCCACCAGGGAGAAGGCGCGCCCCTCCCATTCGGCGTCGTAGGCCACCCGGTCCCGGGTCACCCCCGGCACGTCCTCCACGACCGCCTCGCGGCGCCCCAGGATGCGGTTGACCAGGGTCGATTTGCCCACGTTCGGGCGCCCGATGACGGCCAGCACCGGAGGGATGCCGATCTCGGCGTCCTCGTCTTCCTCCGTGCCCAGCCCGGCCAGCAGGGCCGCGTCCTCATCGTCCAGGTCGTATTCGGCCAGCCCGGCGCGCAGCGCTTCGGCCCGCTGTTCGGCTTCCTCGTCGCTGAGCGCGTCCAGCCGCTGGACGATGTCGTCGTCGCCGACCGGGATGTAGTCTTCGTCGGACAGGTGTTTCTCGCTCATGATCTTCCCTTTCAAGGCAATGAACGGCCAGCCGGTTGTCTCACGACAGCGGCCGGAAGGTCGGTTAAGTCTGTGTCGGGGCGCCGGTCTGCTGCGGCGGCCCCGCCGCCACCGGATGCCGGGCCCCGCAGCGGGGGTGCGGCCGGTGGGGCCGGCGGCGCCGTTGTGGCTAGTCTTCGCGTCCGAAGCCGGCCGCGTCAAGCACCGCGGCGACGGTCTGCTCGAAATCCAGGTCCGAGGAGTCCACGGTGATCACCCCGTCGGCGGCCTGGGTGAAGTTCACCACGGTGGAGTCCTTCTTGTCCCGGGCCAGCACCTGGGTGGCCAGCTGCTCCTGGCTCTGGGTGCCGCCCAGCTCCAGCCCACGCCGGCGCATCCGGGCCTCCTCGGAGGCGGTGAGCAGGATCCTGGCCGGGGCCTGCGGGGCGACCACGGTGGTGATGTCCCGGCCCTCGGCGACGATGCGCGGGTGGGCGGCGATGATCTCGCGCTGGCGGCGGACCAGTTCGGCGCGCGCGTCCAGGTTGGTTGCCACGGCCGAAACGTTTTCGGTGATGCGCGGTTCGCGGATCGCGGTGGTCACATCCTGCCCGGCGATCACCACCAGTTCGGCGTCCGGGTCGGTGGAGATCTGCAGGTCCGCCTCGCGCACCGCCTGGGCGACGGCGGCGTCGTCGGAAAGGTCCGCCCCGGAGGCCAGCACCGCGTAGGTCACCGCCCGGTACATGGCCCCGGTGTCCAGGTAGGCGGCCTTCAGGGTGCGGGCCACGGCCTTGGAGACCGAGGACTTGCCCGATCCGCTGGGCCCGTCGATCGCGATCACCAGGTGTTCGTTGCTGCTCACTGCACTACCTTCCATCCGTTGTGCGTCAATACGTTGATCAGTTCATCGCGCCGTCCCGGCAGCACCGAAACGTCCACCAGGCCCACCTGGTGTCCGGCGGAGTGCTCCATGCGCAGGTCCTCCAGGTTGATCCCGGCCGCCCCGATCTCGTTCAGCAGCTGGGCGATCTGCCCGGGCCGGTCATCGACCACGACGGTGACCAGCGCGAAGGCCTGCGGCGGGGCGCCGTGCTTGCCGGGGATGCGCGCATGCCCGGCGTTGCCCTCGGTCATCAGCTGGGACAGGTCCAGCAGCGCGCCGGGGCCCTGCGGGTTTTCCAGGGTGGTGATCAGCCGGTCCAGGTCATCCTTCATGGCCCCCAGGATCGGGATCAGCGCCTGGGCGTTGTGCGAGAAGATCTGGATCCACAGCTTCTCGTCGCTGGCGGCGATGCGGGTGGTGTCGCGCAGCCCGTTGCCGGCCAGCCCCAGCTGGTGGGCCGGGGCGTTGAGCAGCCGGGAGGCGATCATCGAGCTGGCGGCCTGCGGGAAGTGGCTGATCAGCGCGACCGACTCGTCGTGCTCGGTGGTGCCCATGCGGTGCATCACCGCGCCCAGGTCGATGGCCAGCGATTCGGCGGTCTTCACCGCGCGCGCCGAGCTGCCCGGGTGCGCGCAGATCACCCACGGCATGGAGGTGAACAGCGCGCCGCGGGCGGCGGCCGGACCGGACTTTTCCCGCCCGGCCATCGGGTGGGTGCCCACATAGCGGGAGCGGGCGGCCGCATCCAGGCGCGCATCGGCCTGCAGCGCGCGCAGGATCGAACCCTTCACGCTGGCGATGTCCACCACGACCGCCGTCGGGAACTCCAGCAGCGCCTGGGCCACCAGGTCCGCCGTGACATCCGGCGGCGCGCCGATAACCACCAGTTCCGGGGCGATGCGCTGCCCGGCCTGCAGGATGGTGCCCGCGCCGATGTCCTGGGCGACCCCGGCGGCCGAGGGGGAAATGTCGCGCAGGTAGACGCCCACGCCCTTGGCGCGCAGCCCCAACCCGACGCTGGTGCCCAGCAGCCCGGTTCCGATCACCAGCACCGGGCCGGCGAGATGCGAAGTGTTCATGTTCCTAGTTCCGCTTGTCCAATCCTGCCTGTGCATCCCGCCGGGCGGGCGCTGCCGGCCGGTGGGACGCCTCGAATCGTCCTAGAGCCCGACCATGGCCATCAGGTGGCCAACTTCCTGCTTGCCCAGCGGCCGGATGGTGCCCTGCTTCTGGTCCCCGAGCTGGATCGGGCCGATGGACACGCGCACCAGGCGCTGCACCGGGTGGCCGACCGCGTCGAACATCCGGCGCACGATCCGGTTGCGCCCGGAGTGCAGGGTGACCTCGACCATGACCCGGGTGGGGGTCATGTCGATGATGCGGAACTCGTCCACCGAGGCCCAGCCGTCCTCCAGCTTCACGCCCTCGCGCAGCTTGTTGCTCACGCCCTTGGCCAGCGGGCCGTCGACCTGCACCAGGTAGGTCTTGGGGACCTCGTACTTCGGGTGCTGCAGCCGGTTGGCCAGCTCCCCGTCGTTGGTCAGGATCAGCAGGCCCTCGGTCTTGTAGTCCAGCCGGCCCACATGGTAGAGCCGCTGGTTGGTGTGCTCGTTCTTGAAGTAGTCGCTGATGGTGCGGCGGCCCTCCGGGTCCTCCATGGTGGAGACCACGTGCTTGGGCTTGTTGAAGACGTAGTACTTGTGGGCGGTGTTCACCTGCACGCGCATCCCGTCGACGTGGATCACGTCGCGTTCCGGGTTCACCCGGGCACCGAGTTCGACCACCAGTTCCCCGTTGACCTCAACGCGGCCCTCGGTGATCATTTCCTCGCAGGCGCGGCGGGAGGCGACCCCGGCGTTGGCCATCACCTTCTGCAGGCGCACGCCCTCGGTGGATTCACCCTGGGCGGCGCGGCGGTTCTGCGCCTCGGCGCGGGCGGCGGCCCGGGCACGCTGGGTGGGACGGGCGTAGTCGCCCTTGATGGTGCGGTTGTACGGGTCCTTGCCGTAGGCGCGTTCGGCGTTCTTGCGCGGGGCGGCCGACTCGTTCTTGCTGCGTCCGGCCCCCTGCCGGGCTGCCGGCTTGCCGCCGGGCTTGCCGGAGGCGCCGGGCTTGCCGGAGAACTTGCCCCCGGAACGGGCGCCAAACTGGTTGCCGCCGGTCGGCTTGCCGCCGGACTGGGACCGGTTCCGGCCCCCACGCGGGTTGCGGGGGGTGGATGAACCCTTGTTCATGTCGAATCTTCCCTTTGCTCTTGCGTTGCACGTGCTGCTGCCCCGCCCAGGTGGCGGCGCATCGCGACCAGGGGCAACGGCACCGGGGCGTTGACCTAGTCGTCGAAGGTTGCCGAATCCAGCGATTCGAGGTCCGCGACACCGGGCAGGTGCGGGGACAGGGGCGGCAGCTCATCCAGGCTGGACAGGCCCAGCCGCTCCAGGAAGTACTCCGTGGTCTGGTAGAGCGCTGCTCCGCCGTCGCCCACTTCCGGATAGTGCGCGATCAACCCCCGGTTCAGCAGTGTGCGCACCACCGAGTCGACGTTGACCCCTCGAATCGCCGATATCCGTCCACGTGAGACCGGCTGTCGGTAGGCGATGACAGCCAGGGTTTCCAGGGCCGCCTGACTCAGGCGCGCTGTTTGCCCATCGAGAACATAGCTGGAGACGAAATCGGCATAATCGCGACGCGAATAGATGCGCCACCCGGAGGCGACGCGTCGAAGTTCGAATCCGCGCGGACGATCCCTACTATCATACTCGCTTGCCAGCGCCCGAAGGGCCTGAGTGATACGGATCTCCGAAACCTCGAAGATCTGCGCCAAACGCTGTTCTGACACGGGCTGATCGGCGACCATCAGCACCGCCTCCAGGCCCGCGGGCAGCCCCCCGGGCAGCTGGTCGATCGCGGCCGGCTCATCCATGGACCGGCTCCAGCGACTCCTGCGGCGCGCGCCCGGCACCACCGGCGGACGCGGCGTCATCGGGCATCGCGCCCTGGGCCGGCTTGGTGATTCCGGGCTTGGCGGCACCGGGTTTGGCGTTGTCCCCGGCTGCGGTGCCGGTGTAGTCATCCTCCATGGCCGCCGCGTCCAGCTCACCGTCCTGGGTCAGCTGCACCACCAGGGGCGCCAGCGGAGCCGGCTGCCGGAAGCTGATCGCCTTCTGCCGGAACATTTCCAGCAGCGCCAGAAAGCGCACCACGACCACCAGCTGGCTTTCGGCGTCGGCCACCAGCTGGGTGAAGTCCAGGCAGCCGCGCTCGGTGAGCATCCGGTGCATGGTCTCGGCTTCCTGGCCGATCGTGACATTCGCCCCGTGCAGGTGGGAGATCCCCACTTCGGTCTCCGGCTCGGGTTTCGGGGCCAGGCCCTGGCGGGCGATCTGGGCGAACTGCTGCGGGGTGATGTTGAAGATCAGCTCGGGCAGCAGCGCCGCGAATTGCGGCTCCAGGGGCACCTCGCGCGGAATGTGCGCGGATTCGGCGTCGTAGTGGTCGCCCAGCACCGCGGCCGCCTCCTTGAACGCCTTGTACTGCAGCAGCCGGGCGAAGAGCAGGTCCCGGGCCTCAAGCAGTTCGAAGTCCTCGTCGTCGGCCATTTCCCCGCGCGGCAGCAGCCGGGCGGCCTTCAGGTCCAGCAGCGTGGAGGCGACCACCAGAAATTCGGTGGTCTCATCCAGCATCTTCAGCCCGTCGCCGGGCTGGGCCTGCAGGGCGCGCAGGTAGGCGATGAATTCGTCGGTGACCTCGGCGAGCGCCACCTCGGTGATGTCCAGCTCGCGCTTGGTGATCAGGTGCAGCAGCACGTCGAACGGCCCGTTGAAGTTGGCCAGCTCCAGGTGGAACCCGCTGCCGCCGGCGGCGGGCTCCTGACTCCGCTCGTCGCCGGCTGGCGCATGCGTGAGCGTGGCGGTCATTACGGGGCGCCGCCGCGGTAGATCAGTTCCTTGGCCAGGTTGCGGTAGGACTCGGCGCCGGGGTGGTTCGAGGCGTAGGAGGTGATCGGTTCGGCGGCCACGTTCGCATCGGCGAACTTGATGGTGCGCTTGATCACGGTTTCAAACAGCTTCTCCCCGAACGCCTCGTCCAGCCGGCCGATGACCTCGCGGCTGTGCAGCGTGCGGGCGTCGTACATGGTGGCCAGCACCCCGTCGACCTCCAGCATCTGGTTCAGCCGGTCCTTGACCTTGTCGATGGTCTCCATCAGCAGCGCCACCGCACGCAGCGCGAAGAACTCGGCGGTCAGCGGGATGATCACCCCGTGCGCGGCAGTCAGCGCGTTGATGGTCAGCAGCCCCAGGGAGGGCTGGCAGTCGATGAGCACCACGTCGTAGTCGTCGATCACCTCGCGCAGCGCCCGTTCCAGGGCCTGCTCGCGGGCGACCTCGTTGACCAGCTGCACCTCGGCGGCGGACAGGTCGATGTTCGCCGGCAGCAGGTCGATGTTCGCCACCTCGGTGGTGCGGATCGCGTCGCGGATCCCGGTGTTGCGCTCCATCAGCACGTTGTAGACGGTCACGTCCAGCTCGTGCGGGTTCATCCCGAAGCCGGCCGACAGCGCACCCTGGGGGTCGAAGTCCACCAGCAGCACCTTGCGGCCGTATTCGGCCAGCGCCGCGGCCAGGTTAATGGTCGAGGTGGTCTTGCCCACCCCGCCCTTCTGGTTGACCATCGCGATGACCCGGGCCGGACCGTGCGACGGCAGCGGCTCGGGTTCGGGAAAATCGGTCAGCGGCTTGCCGGTGGGTCCCACCGGCTTTGGTTCCTTGAGCATTCCTGCCCCGCGGATCTTGCCCTGTTCCTCGCTCACGATTGGCGAACCACACTTCCCATTCGGATCGGTCATTTGCTTGTCTACAGGTTATCGCCCGACGTGGTGCATTTAGGGGAATTTCCCCTCTTGCACGGCGAGCCTTGACCTTGAACCTTAACTCAAATGCTGTATATACGCTGAAGATCCCAAAGAGCGGCGCTGCCCGGCGCCGCGGCGGGAGTCCGGCCGCAAACCCGCGCCCGGCCTCCCCGGTCCCTGCACGACCCGGCCCAGGTGGCCGGACCGGTTAAACGGAACAACGCCCCGGCCCAGGTGGCCGGACCGGTTAAACGGAACAACGCCCCGCCGGGTGGCGGGGCGTTGTCCGGGTGACGTCGAGCACCGGCATGGCGCCGGTCCCCATGGCGCCGGAGGCTTCATCCAGCGCTGCCCCTAGTGGGCGTCGGGGTTCAGGCTCAGCTCATCGAACGGACGCTGGCCCGAGAGCACTGCGCGGGCCTGCTGCGCGTCCAACTCGCCGGTCCACTTGCCGATCAGCAAGGTGGCCACGGCGTTGCCGGTGAAGTTGGTCAGCGCGCGGGCCTCGGACATGAACTTGTCGATGCCCACGATCACGCCCATGCCGCCCAGCAGTTCGGGCTTGTGCGCCTGCAGCCCGGCGGCCAGCGTGGCCAGCCCGGCACCGGTGACCCCGGCGGCGCCCTTGGAGGCGATGATCATGAACACCAGCAGGCCGATCTGCTGGCCCAGGCTCATCGGCATATCCATCGCGGTGGAGATGAACAACGCCGACATGGTCAGGTAGATGGCGGTGCCGTCCAGGTTGAAGGAGTATCCGGTCGGCACGGTGATGCCCACCACCGGCTTGGACACCCCGGCATGCTCCATCTTGGCGATCAGCCGCGGCAGGGCCGATTCGGAGGAGGAGGTGGAGAAGATCAGCAGGTACTCGCGGGCCAGGTACTTCAGCAGCGCGAAGATGTTCAGCCCGGTCACCAGGCGCAGCATGCTGCCCAGGATCACCACGATGAACAGCGCGCAGGTCAGGTAGAACGCGCCCATCAGGATGGCCATCGAACCGATCGCGGCCCACCCGGTGGCACCGACCACCGCGGCGATCGCACCAAAGGCGCCGATCGGGGCAGCCCACATGATCATCATCATGATGCGGAAGACCACCAGCTGGATGTTCTTGATCGCGGTGAGCACCGGCTCACCGCTCTTGCCCATGGACTGCAGTGCGAAGCCCACGAAGATGGCCAGCACCAGGGTGGGCAGCACCGGGATGTCCCCGGGGATCATGCCCAGCAGGAAGGCGACGGTCGGGTTCTCCCCGGCCGCGGTGCTCGGGTCGTAGGGCTTGAGCTCCAGGCCCTCACCGGGGTGGATGATGTTGCCCACCACCAGCCCGATCGCCAGCGCGAACGTGGACATCACCAGGAAGTAGATCATCGCCAGCCCGCCGACCTTGCCCACGGTCGCGGCCTTGGCGATCGAACCGATGCCCAGCACGATGGTGCAGAAGATCACCGGGGCGATGATCATCTTGATCAGCGCCACGAATCCGGTGCCCAGCGGCTTGAGCGCCTTGCCCAGCTCCGGGGCGATGAGCCCGACGGCGGCACCCAGCACCACGGCGGCGATCACCATGATGTACAGCCAGTGGGTGCGGTCCTTCTTCTTCGGGGGCGCGGAGTGCGCCTGCGGGGTTTCGTCGATGACAGCCATGTTCACTCCAGGATCTGCAAGGGTTTGCTCCACCGCCACGGCACTGTGGCCGGCGGAGGGAAGTTCGTCACATCCATGGTGCGCGGTACAGTGACGTCCGTCTCCCTTGTGTTCATATTGTTCACATCACGTTTGCCGGCGAACCCGCGCGGCGCTGGCGGCCAGGGTCCGCGCGGCGCGCGCGGCACGGCGTTTTCCGCCCACCCTGCGGCCCCGGGGGACCGGGTCCCGGGTGCGGGCCTTGAGGCGGTGGCGGTGCGCACGGCGTCTTGCATCCGCCCCGTCGGACGGCGCAATCTGTTCACAGACCGGTTTTCCCACGAAGAGGTGCCCATGCCCGCTGTCCCTGGCCTGCCGCGCGCCGCCGGCGACCTGCGCCGGCTCAACCGCGACGCGTGGACGTTCGCCGCCCGCATCTTCGCGGTGCAGATGCTGCTGGTGCTCATCGCGGTGCTGGCCCTGGCCTGGTTCGGCATCGCCCACCAGCGCACGGTGATCCTGCAGGACCGCCGTGACCTGGTCACCACGGTCTCCCTCTCCCTGGCCGGGGACCCGTTCGTGCGCAGCGAGCTGGCCGGAAAGGATCCGGCAACGCGGCTGCAGCCGTTCACCACCAGCGTGCTGGAGGAGACCAGCACCATCGACTTCATCACGATCATGACCCCCGAGGGGGTGCGCCTGACGCACCCCGATCCCCGGCAGCTGGGCGGCACCTACCTGGGCACCATCCCCACCGAGGCGCGCTCCCACGTCGAACAGTTCACCGGGACGCTGGGCCCCTCGGTGCGCGCGATCGCCCCGGTGAACGATGAGCAGGGCCGCACCCTGGGCTGGGTGGCGGTCGGGGTGACGGTGGCGAACCTGGAGAACACCTACCGCAGCCAGCTGCCCAAGCTGCTGGGGCCCAGCGCGGTGGTGCTGGCGCTGGGGGCGGCCAGCTCCTGGTGGTTCTCCAAGTACATCCAGCGCGCCACCCTGGGCTTTGGCCCGCACGGGATGCGCCGGCTCTACGCGTTCTACTTCTCCGCGCTGCATTCGGTGCGCGAGGGGCTGCTGCTGATGGACCGCACCCAACGGGTGGTGCTGTACAACGATGAGGCGGCCCGGCTGCTGGGCCTGCCCGCCACTCCCCCGCCCGACGGGTTTGGGATCGAGCAGCTGGGGGTGCCCGAAAGCCTGCGCGAGCTGCTCTCCAGCGCCCGCTCGGCGCGCGATGAGATCCACGTGACCGCCAGCAGCGTAGTCGCGGTCTCCAAGGTTTCGGCCCGGGCCACCCAGCCGGAGCTGTTGCGCCGGCGCCGGATGCTGCCGCTGCGCTGGCTGGCCACGACCCCGTTCACCGGCGTGGTGGTCACGCTGCGGGACCTGACCGAGGTGCAGGAGATGACCGGGGAGATCCAGTCGCTGAAGACCTTCGCCACCGCGCTGCGCGCCCAGACCCACGAACACGCCAACCGGCTGCACACGATCGCCACCCTGATCGAGAACGGCCGGGAGCAGCGGGCGCTGGACTTCGCGCTGGCCGACCGGCAGGGCTCCCAGGCGTTGACCGACCTGGTGGTGGGCAGCATCGACGACGCCTACCTCTCCAGCCTGCTGGTGGCCAAGGCCGCGCAGGCGCACGAGCGCGGGGTGCGTTTGGAGATCTCCGCCTCCGGCACCGTGCCGCCGGACTGCTTCAAGGCGACCGACCTGATCACGATCGTGGGCAACCTGCTGGATAACGCGCTGGATGTCTCGGTGGGCAGCGACGCCGCCACGGTCTGGGTGGAGGTGGTCGGGCTGCCCGATGAGCTGCTGATCTCGGTCGCGGACTCCGGGCCGGGCATCGAACCGGAATTCCTCAAGGACCTGATGCGCTTCGGGGTCAGCACCAAGGGCGGGCAGGTGCCGCGCGGTCTGGGGCTGGCGCTGGTGCAGCAGGCGGTGCTGCGCCTGGGCGGGAGCATCACGGTGGATAATGATGCCGGGGCGATCTTCACCGTCACCCTGCCGCTGCCCGCCGCCCACGGCGCCACGGGCACCGCGGGCACCGAAACGAGCACCGAACCGAGTACTAAGGACGAGCAATGAACCGCGCGCCTGGCGCACCGCAGGCCGAACGGGGCCTGAAGGTCCTGGTGGTGGACGATGAACCGGAAACCGCCGCAGCCCACCGCGACTTCATCGCCCGGGTGGACGGGTACTGGACCGGGGCGGTGGCCGGCAACGGGCAGCAGGCCCTGGCGCTGCTGGCCCAGGCCCGGGACGCGGCAGAACCCTACGACCTGGTGCTGCTGGACATGACGCTGCCGGATCTGCACGGGATCGACGTCGCCCGCCGGATCCGCGGGCAGGGGCTGACCGTGGGGATCATCGCGATCACCGCGGTGCGCGACCTGCAGGTGGTGCGTTCGGCGGTGGCCAGCGGGATCACCCAGTACCTGATCAAGCCGTTTTCCTTCGCGGCGTTCGCGGAGAAGCTGGCCAACCACCGCCAGTTCGTGGCCAGCATGCACTCCTCCGGGGCGGAGGCGACCCAGGCGAACATCGACCACGCGTTCTCCGCGCTGCGCACCAGCGAGCGCGCCCAGCAGCTGCCCAAGGGGCTGATCCGCCAGACCCTGGAGCAGATCAGCGGGTTCCTCGCCGGGCAGCGGGGCCGGGCCTATTCGGCCACCGAGCTGGCCGCGGCGCTGGGCATTTCCCGGGTGACCGCCCGGCGCTACCTGGAGCACCTGGCCGACACCGGCCAGCTGCTCAAGCAGCCGCGCCACGGCAGCCGCGGCCGGCCCGAATACGAGTACCGTTCGGCCTAGCCGCTCAGGCGGGGCCCTGGGGGCGCAGCAGCGGGATCAGCTCCTGGATGACCTGCGGGTCCTCGATCGTGGAGGGCACCTGGTAGTCCTGCCCGTCGGCGATCTGGCGCATGGTCTTGCGCAGGATCTTGCCCGAGCGGGTCTTGGGCAGCGCCGCGACGATCTTGACCTCCCGGAAGTCCGCGACCGGCCCGATCTGCCGGCGCACCATGTCCACCACTTCCCCGCGCAGCTGCTCGGCGCCGATCCCCGCCCCGGACTTGAGCACCACGTACCCGACCGGGCGCTGGCCCTTGAGCGGGTCGTTGACTCCGATGACCGCGCATTCGGCCACGGCCGGGTGGCTGGCCAGCACCTGCTCCATCGCCCCGGTGGACAGCCGGTGCCCGGACACGTTGATCACGTCATCGGTGCGCCCCATCACGAACAGGTACCCGTCCTGATCGATGTACCCCGAGTCCCCGGTCAGGTAGTAGCCGGGCTGCTGGGCCAGGTAGGTGTCGATGAAGCGCTGGTCGTTGCCCCACAGGGTGCTCAGCGCCCCGGGCGGCAGCGGCAGCTTGATCAGGATGTTGCCCTCCTGCCCGGCCTGCAGCGCCGCGCCCAGCCCGTCGCGGATCTGCACGTTGAACCCGGGCACCGGGGTGGAGGGCGAACCGGGCTTGCGTTCCATGGCCGCCAGCCCCAGCGGGTTCGCGGCGATCGGCCAGCCCGATTCGGTCTGCCACCAGTTGTCCACCACCGGGATGCCCAGCAGCCGCTGCGCATAGTGGTAGGTGTCCGGGTCCAGCCGCTCCCCGGCGACGAACAGGGCGCGCAGGCTGGACAGGTCGTGCCTGGTCAGCAGCCCGCCCTCCGGATCCGCCCGGCGGATCGCGCGCAGCGCGGTGGGGGCGGTGAACATGGTGGTGACCCGGTGCTGGGCGATGATCCGGCCAAACACCCCCGCGTCGGGGGTGCCCACCGGCTTGCCCTCGTAGAGCACCGTGGTCGCCCCGGCCAGCAGCGGGGCGTAGACGATGTAGGAGTGCCCGACCACCCAGCCCACGTCGGAGGCGGTGAACATCACGTCCCCGGGCTTCACGTCGAAGATCGCACCCATCGAATACGCCAGCGCGGTCGCGTACCCGCCGGTGTCCCGCACCACGCCCTTCGGCGCCCCGGTGGTGCCCGAGGTGTACAGCACGTACAGCGGGTGGGTGCTGGGCACCGGCACCGCCTCGGCCGGCGACGCGTCGGCGGCCAGGGTGTCCCAGTCCAGCCAGTTTTCCCCGCGCCAGGTGTACTCGGCCAGCTGGTGGGTGAAGCCCTCACGCTGGGCGACGATGACATCGCGCACGCTGCCCGGGGCCAGGTCCAGCGCCTCGGCCACCGCCGGCAGGTACTCCACCTTGCGGCTGGGTTCGATCCCTCCGCTGGCGGTGATCACCGCGACCGGGGTGGCGTCCTGGATCCGCGAGGCCAGCTCCCGCGGCGCGAACCCGCCAAAGACCACCGAGTGGATCGCCCCGATCCGGGCGCAGGCCAGCATCGCGATCACCGCCTGCGGGATCATCGGCAGGTAGATCAGCACCCGGTCCCCCACGCCGATCCCGCGGGCGGCGAGCACCCCGGCGAAGCCGGCGACCTCCTCCAGCAGCCGCGCGTAGCTGTAGGTCCGGGTGGTGCCCAGCATCGCCGAGTCGTAGATCAGTGCCGCGGCCTCCCCGCGCCCGGCCGCCACGTGCCGGTCCAGCGCGGAGACGGTCAGGTTCAGCATCCCGTCCGGGAACCAGGAGTACAGCGGGGCGCGGGAGTCATCCAGTGCCGTGCGCGGGGCGTGCCGCCAGTCGATGGCCGCGGCCTGCTGGAGCCAGAACGCCCCGGGGTCCTGGACCGCTGCGGCGTATGCCTGCCGGTATGCCTGTGCCATGCGTGCTCCTTGTGTGTTGTGTTCCCGGCGCCGGTTCCCGCCGGGGCGGGGCGGTGCCGGGGGCTGCCTTCCAATGGGCCCGGTGGGCCCGGTGGTTCCGGTGGTTCCGGTGGTTCCGGTGGTTCCCGTGCTTCCAGTGGTTTTGGTTCAGTGCGGCCGGGCGATGACCTCCCCGCCGCGCTGAAGCGCAGGGCCCGGTGGACGATCCCGCATCCGCCTGCCCCGCTTGGGCTACAGCCTATGATCCAGCTCACCCACATTCAAGGGTCGTGTATACATAAAGTTCGAAATTTACGGAAGATTGCCGGAACTTTCGCCGCTTGTTCCCGAACTGTGTATACACTGGGGGCATGCGAGCCAGCGAAAAAGCCTACGAGATCCTGCGCCGGGACATTGTTGAATGGCGCATGAGTCCGGGCACCGTGCTGGCCGAAGTCGAGCAGTCCGCCCGGCTGGGCGTCTCGCGCACCCCCGTGCGCGAAGCCCTGGCCCGGCTGGTCGCCGACGGGCTTGCCGTGCAGCAGCGCGGGCGCGGCACCGTGGTTTCCGAGGTCTCCGTCGAGCACCTCGATGACCTGTTCACGCTGCGCCGGGTGCTGGAGTGCGAGGCCGCGCGCCTGGCCTGCCGCAGCGAGCTGGCCCCGGCCTTTGCCGAACTGGCTGACCAGTTTGAGCGGGCCGCCGCCGGGTTTGACCCCTCCGGACCGCCACCCAACGGTGAGCGGATCGGCGCCGATGAGTACTACCGGCTGGTGGCGCGCCTGGATGAGCTGGGCGATGAGGCCGCGGACAACGGCTACCTGGGCGCGGCGCTGCGCAACCTGCGGGTGCACCTGCAGCGGGTGCGGCGCCTGGCCAAGGACCACCCGGCCCGGTTGCGCGCCTCGGCCGCGGAGCACGCCGCGATCGCCCGGGCGATCGCGGCCCGCAATGCGGAGCTGGCCGCGGCGGCCACCACCGTGCATCTGCACCAAAGTTTTGACCACATCATCAAGCATGCAACCGAGCTGAAAGGCAACCATGATTAATCATCCCGTGCGTGTGTACCGTTCCGAGGAAAACCTGGCCCGCGAGGACCAGCTGGCCCACAAGATCGCGGTGGTTGCCGCCGACCCGGTGGAGGTCACCGACGAGGTCAAGGAGATGATCATCAACCGGATCATCGACAACGCCTCGGTCGCCGTCGCCTCGCTGAACCGCGGCCCGATCATCGCCGCCCGCGCCCAGGCGCTGACCCACGCCCCCTCCAACGGCGGGGCCGGGGCGACAGTGTTCGGCATCGAGCAGAAGGTCTCCCCCGAATGGGCCGCCTGGGCCAACGGGGTGGCGGTGCGTGAACTGGACTACCACGACACCTTCCTGGCCGCTGACTACTCGCACCCGGGTGACAACATCCCCCCGATCCTGGCCGTCGCCCAGCACACCGGCGCCTCCGGGCACGACCTGATCCGCGCGATCGCCACCGGCTATGAAATCCAGGTGGACCTGGTCAAGGCGATCTGCCTGCACAAGCACAAGATCGACCACGTCGCCCACCTGGGCCCGTCGGCCGCCGCCGGCATCGGCACCCTGCTGGGCCTGGATGTGGAGACGATCTTCCAGGCCGTGGGCCAGGGCCTGCACACCACCACCGCTACCCGCCAGTCCCGCAAGGGCGAAATCTCCACCTGGAAGGCGCACGCCCCGGCGTTCGCCGGGAAGATGGCGGTGGAGGCCGCGGACCGCGCCATGCGCGGACAGACCTCCCCGGTGCCGATCTACGAGGGCGAGGACGGAGTCATCGCCTGGCTGCTGGACGGGCCCGACGCCGCCTACGAGGTGCCGCTGCCGCAGCCCGGCGAAGCCAAGCGCGCGATCCTGGACACCTACACCAAGGAGCACTCGGCCGAGTACCAGGCCCAGGCGTGGATTGACCTGGCCCGCAAGCTGCACCGCGAGCACCCGGAGGCCACCGACCCGAAGAACGTGGCATCGATCCTGATCAAGACCAGCCACCACACCCACTACGTGATCGGCTCGGGCGCGAACGACCCGCAGAAGTACGACCCGAGCGCCTCGCGCGAAACCCTGGACCACTCGATCCCGTACATCTTCGCCGTTGCCCTGCAGGACGGGGCCTGGCACCACGTGGACTCCTACGCCCCGCAGCGCGCGGCGCGTCCGGACACGGTGGAGCTGTGGCAGAAGGTCACCACCGAGGAGGACCCCGAATGGACCCGGCGCTACCACTCGCTGGACATCGCCGAGAAGGCGTTCGGCGGGTCCGTTGAGATCACCCTGGCCGACGGCACCGTGATCACCGATGAGATCGCCGTGGCCGACGCCCACCCGCTGGGCGCCCGCCCGTTCGCCCGCGAACAGTACATCCACAAGTTCCGCACCCTGGCCCAGGGGCTGGTCCAGGAGGCGGAGATCGAACGCTTCCTGGCCGCCGTGCAGCGCCTGGACGAACTGGGCGCCGGGGAGCTGGACCAGCTGAACATCCTGGCCGCCCCCGGGGTCATCGACGCCGCCAACGCACCGAAGGGCCTGTTCTAATGCTGTACTCCACCCGCACCCCCGCCCAGAAGCGGATCGCGCTGCGTGAAATGCTCACCGCCGGGGCCGCCCGCCAGTTCCCCGGCGCGTTCAACCCGCTCTCGGCGCGGCTGATCGCGGAGAAGGGGTTCGACGGGATCTACATCTCCGGAGCGGTGCTGGCCAACGAGCTGGGCCTGCCGGACATCGGGCTGACCAGCCTGAGCGAGGTGGCCACCCGGGCCGGGCAGATCGCGCGGATGAGCGACCTGCCAGCGATCGTGGATGCGGACACCGGGTTCGGGGAGCCGATGAACGTGGCCCGCACCATCCAGGAGCTGGAGTACGCGGGGCTGGCCGGGTGCCACATCGAGGACCAGTTCAACCCCAAGCGCTGCGGGCACCTGGACGGGAAGAACGTGGTGGACACCGGCACCATGCTCAAGCGTATCGCCGCGGCCGCCGACGCGCGCATCGATGAGAACTTCTTGATCATGGCGCGCACCGACATCCGCGCCGTGGAGGGCCTGGATGCGGCGATCGACCGGGCCAAGGCGATGGTCGACGCGGGGGCGGATGCGATCTTCCCAGAGGCGATGAAGGACCTGGGCGAATTCGAGGCGGTGTGCAACGCGGTGCAGGTGCCGGTGCTGGCGAACATGACCGAGTTCGGCAAGTCCGAGCTGTTCACCCGCCAGCAGCTGGCCGACGCCGGGGTGGCCATGGTGATCTACCCGGTCACCTTGCTGCGCAGCGCGATGGGTGCGGCCGAGCGGGTGCTTAACGCAATCGCCGAGGAGGGCACCCAGCAGCGCGAAGTGGATAGGATGTTAACCAGGTCACGTCTGTACGAGCTGGTCGACTACGAGGCGTACAACCGATTCGACACCGGGATCTTCAACTTCCAGGTCCCGGGGCTGGACATCGAATCGAACAACGCGGACCTGTAGCACCGCCGCCGCGCACCTGCACCGAAAACGACAGGAGTTTGAATATGACCACTACCGAGGAAATCAAGAAGGGCCTGGCCGGGGTCGTGGTGGACTACACCGCGATCTCCAAGGTCAACCCGGACACCAACTCGCTGCTCTACCGCGGCTACCCGGTCCAGGATCTGGCGGCCACCAAGTCCTTCGAGGAGGTCGCCCTGCTGCTGTGGAGCGGGGAACTGCCCAGCGAGAGTGAGCTGACCGAGTTCTGCGCCTACGAGCGGGCCAACCGCTCGCTGGATCCGCGGGTGAAGGCGGCGATCGACCTGCTGCCCACCGACTGCCACCCGATGGACGTGGGGCGCACCGCGGTTTCCGTGCTGGGGGCGAACAACCCGCTGGCCGAGGACTCCTCCCCCGAGGCGGAGCTGCGCAAGGCCAAGGAGCTGTTCGCCGCCTTCCCCGCCGTGGTCGCCTACGACCAGCGCCGCCGCCGCGGGCTGGAGCCCATCGAGCCGCGCGAGGACCTGGACTACTCGCAGAACTTCTTGTGGATGACCTTCGGCGAGGAGGCGGCCCCCGAGGTCGTTGACGCGTTCCGGGTCTCCATGGTGCTCTACGCCGAGCACTCCTTCAACGCCTCGACCTTCACCGCCCGGGTGATCACCTCCACGCTCTCGGACCTGCACTCGGCGGTCACCGGGGCGATCGGCGCGCTGAAGGGCCCGCTTCACGGCGGGGCCAATGAGGCGGTCATGCACACCTTCGACGAGATCGGCATCGACAAGGACGAGTCGCGCGAGGCCGCCGCCGCGCGCGCCAAGGCCTGGATGGAGCAGGCGCTGGCCGAGAAGAAGAAGGTCATGGGCTTCGGCCACCGGGTCTACAAGAACGGGGACAGCCGGGTGCCGACCATGAAGGCGGCCCTGGACCGGATGATCGAGCACTACGGCCGGGCGGAGATGCTCGGGCTGTACGACGGGCTGGAAGCGGCGATGGACGAGGCCAAGGGCATCAAGCCGAACCTGGACTATCCGGCCGGACCCACCTACCACCTGATGGGCTTCGACACCGAGATGTTCACCCCGCTGTTCATCGCCTCACGCATTGTGGGCTGGACCAGCCACATCATGGAGCAGCGCGCCGCGAACTCGCTGATCCGCCCGCTGTCCGCCTACAACGGGCCGGAGCAGCGCGAACTTTAGCACCGTGCCCTAGTTGGCCCTCCGGCATGCGGCGGCCGAAATGCCGCAACACCGGAATGCCGGTATGCCGGAGCACCGGAACACCGGAACACCGGAACACCGGAGCGCCGGAATGCCGCGAGCACAGCCTGTGGGGTTGCACCTGATACCCAGGTGCAGCCCCACGGGCTTTTTTGCGCCGATTCTCCGGGGTGCGGGCGGAACCGGGTTGCACGAAGCCCACCAGCGATCTATTGTTTTTCGATAGGAAGTAGCCGAACCTCAATAGATAACCGGATGGTTGCCCGGGGCGGTCGCGAGGACCGCGCTTCCCGGGCCGCCGCTTCAGACAGAGTTCGGCACCTCGGTGAATGATGGTGAAAGGAGCCCGCGATGGGCAGAATGAGTATCGCCGCGCTGCGGATAGTGCTGGTCGGCGCGATGGGCCTGGCCCTGTTCCTGCAGGGGTTCATCGTCCCGGTGGCGGCCTGGGATGAGGGCGGGCCGAGCGGTGAATTCGGCTATCTGCGCCCGGCGTTCCTGGGCTACCTGGTGCTGGTCGGGCTGGTCGTGGAGCTGTGCATCGTGTGCGTGTGGAAGCTGGCGACCCGGGTGCGGCGCGGTACCGTGTTCAACCCGGCGGCCTTCAAATACGTGGACGTGATCATCGCTACCATCGGCGTGGGCGCGCTGGGCACCTTCGCACTGGCTGCGGTGATGGCCCCCGGGGAGGCGGTTGCCCCGGGACTGGTGCTGCTGACCGGCGGGCTGGGTGTGCTGGTGGCCGGGATTGCGCTGATCGTGCTGGTGCTGCGCCAGCTGCTCGCGCAGGCGACCAGCACCGACCTGGAGGCGCAACGGCTGCGCACCGAGCTGGGCGGGGTGATCTGATTGGCGATCCGCGTGCAGATCGACGTGATGCTGGCCCGGCGCAAGATGGCGGTCGGTGAGCTGGCCGAACGCATCGGCATCACCCCGGCCAACCTGGCCGTGCTGAAGAACGAACGGGCCAAGGCGGTGCGCTTTAGCACGCTGGAGGCGTTGTGCCGGGAGCTGGACTGCCAGCCCGGGGACCTGCTGGTGTGGGAGCCGGATGCTCCGGGCGACGCGGATCGGTCCCTTGCGCCGGCGCGCGCAGGGAACACGCCCGGGCGGTAGGCCACACCCGATCAGGAGCGCAGCGCGGACCGGCCACGCGAACCGGCCGTGGGCGCGCTGGTCTTGCGGACGCTGACTTCTGGGCGCTGGCTTTCGGGGTCCGGCCGCGGTTCAGGCCGGGGCGTCGCCGTCCCACTGCTGCACCCGCAGGTTGGCCACGCCCAGGTTGTCCGGGGCCATCTGCACGGTGGCGGTGAACCGCTGCCCGTCCAGCAGCAGCGGGAGCCAACGCTCGGCGTCCTGCCACATGTCCCGGACCGGCAACGCCTGGGCCGGGTACCAGCGGGCGTCCAGCTCCCCGCTGGCCGCGGGCTGCCCGCCGAACACGGTGGCCACGAACACCCTGCAGTCCATGTCCGAGCGTGGACTGGCGGGAAAGCGGAAGGCGATGTTCGCCCGGTGGGTCAGGTCGCCCGCCGCCACGCGCATGCCGGTCTCCTCGGCCAGTTCCCGCACCGCCGCCTGCACCGGGCTCTCCCCCGGCTCGATCTTCCCGCCCGGGGCGACGACGTTGCCGGCCCCGAACCCGGTGAGCTTGCGTCCCAGCAGCACTTCGCGGCCGGTGGGGCCCTCACGCAGCAGCAGGACCAGCACCACCGGTTGCGGCTGGGTCCGGTTGACGCTGGCGTCGGCGCTGCTGGTCATGGGCTGGCTCCTGGAAGACGGCTGGGTTTCTGGATGGGCGGTGGCGGGACGGCTTCAGCGCGCCCGGGGGTGGGCGAAGAGGTACGCCTCGCGCAGCGCATCGACGGTGACCTTGGTGTAGATCTGGGTGGTGGTTACCGAGGCGTGGCCAAGCAGCTCCTGCACCACGCGCACGTCGGCCCCGCCCTCCAGCAGGTGGGTGGCGAAGGAGTGGCGTAACGTATGCGGGGAAACCTCGGTGGGCACCCCGGCCCGCTCGGCCGCCTTGGACAGGATCATCCACGCGGACTGCCGGGAGAGCCGCCCGCCACGCTGGTTCAGGAACAGTGCCGGGTTGCCCCTGCCCTTGGCCGCCAGCCCCGGGCGGGCACGCACCAGGTAGTCACTGAGCGCCTTGCGCGCGTAGGATCCGATCGGCACCACCCGTTCCTTGGAGCCCTTGCCGAACAGGCGCACCACGCTCTGCCCGGCGGAGTCCGGTGCGCTGCCGGGATTCGGGGCTGCCTGCAGCTTAGCGGCGGGTTGCAGGTCGGCATCGGGCTGCAGGCCGGCGGCGAAGTGCACGTCGTCCACGTCCAATGCGACCACTTCGGAGATGCGCGCGCCGGTGGAGTACAGGAACTCCAGCAGTGCCCGGTCGCGCAGCCCCGCCGGGGTGTCGGTGGCCACCGATTCCAGGATCGTGCTGACCTCGGCAATGGAGATGGCCTTGGGCAGGGAGGAACCGAAGCTGGGCGGCTGGATGTCGCGGGCCGGGTTGGGCACGCACAGCCCCTCCAGTTCCCAGAACTTGTGCAGCTGGCGGATCGCCACCGTGTGCCGGGCGACCGTGCGGGCGCTGAGCCCCGGCGTGTCCCCGGTGCCCTGGGCCAGCTGCTGCAGGTAGCCGCTGACCGCTTCCGGGGTGATGCCCGCCGGATCGCCGATCCGCTGGCGGCTCAGCGCCTGGGCGTAGCGGGTCAGGTCGCGGCGGTAGGCCGCCAGCGTGTTCTCGGCCAGGCCGCGCTCCAGGGACAGGTGCTGCAGATAGCGGGTCAGGGCGCGCTGCAGTGGGGCGGGGACGTCCTGCCCGGTCGCGGGCGCGGCACCGTCCGGGGCAGGGCTGAGCGGGGGGCGGGACATCGGCTAGCTGCCCCGCAGGCCCGGGTGCGCCGTAAACGGGGCGTCGGCCGGGCGAAGGTGGCGGTAGCCCTGGGCGCGGGCCGCGTGGGCGGCCAGGATCCCGACCACCGCGGAGGGGTTGTGAATCCGCCCGCCCAGCACCGCCTGCAGCGCCTCATCCAGCGGCACCCAGTCCGAACGCATCTCCGCTTCCTCATCGGTGCGTTCGAAACGCTCCGCGGTGGCCACCTCGCTGGCCTGGCGGGCCAGGAAGATGCGCATCGCCTCGGAGGAGGAGCCCGGGGAGAGGAACACGTCGGTGAGCACCGCCCATTGCGCGGCGGTGCGATCGGCCTCCTCCCACAGCTCACGCTGGGCGGCGCGCAGCGGGGCTTCGCCCTCCACGTCCAGCAGTCCGGCCGGAAGCTCCCACAGGGTCATGCCCACCGGGTGGCGGTACTGGTTGATCAGCAGCACCCGGTCCTGCTCATCGAGGACCACCACGGCCACCGCCCCGGGGTGGGAGACGTAGTCGCGGGTGATGCGCGGCCCGCCGGGGGCCAGGTCCACCTCATCGTGCAGCACATCCCAGATCAGCCCGTCGTAGACGGTCTGCGAGGAGACCACGGTGCGCGGGGAGAATTCGTCGCTGGGGTGCTGGTTGTGGGGCACGAAGAGGGTCCTTCCATCTGGATGACAATGCCGGCCGGCAGTGCTGCTGATGCCGGCGGCCGCGGTGTTGTTCGCAGTGTAAGCCCAAGGGCCGGTACCGCTGCAAGTTCATGCAGCGGTACCGGCCCTTGGTTGGCTCTGCCCGTGGGTTCCCGGGGGCCCGGGGGTCCCGGGGTTGGTGCTAGTTCCCGCGCTGGGCCAGCGCGGCGGCGATCAGCCCGCTGAACAGTGCGTGCGGGCGGGTCGGGCGGCTGGAGAGCTCCGGGTGCGCCTGCGTGGAGACGTAGTACGGATGCACCTCGGCCGGCAGCTCGACGTACTCGACCAGCTTGCCGTCCGGGGAGGTGCCGGAGAAGACCAGGCCGGCTTCCTCCAGCTGCTCACGGTAGGCGTTG
Source organism: Glutamicibacter sp. V16R2B1 (assembly GCF_005774635.1). NCBI lineage: Bacteria > Bacillati > Actinomycetota > Actinomycetes > Micrococcales > Micrococcaceae > Glutamicibacter > Glutamicibacter sp. V16R2B1. The sequence goes on along the minus strand of NZ_VATX01000028.1, from coordinate 7,981 downwards.
TTGACCTCGTAGCGGTGGCGGTGGCGTTCGGAGACCTCGTTCTTGCCGTAGGTGGCGGCCACCACCGAGCCCTCGGCGAGCTTGGCCGGGTACAGGCCCAGGCGCATGGTGCCGCCCAGGTCGCCGCGGCCATCGACGATGTCCTTCTGCTCGGCCATGGTGGCGATCACCGGCATGGTGGTCTGCGGGTCGAACTCGGTGGAGGAGGCGTCCTCCAGTCCGGCCACGTTGCGGGCGTACTCGATCACCATCGACTGCAGGCCCAGGCACAGCCCCAGGGTGGGGATGCGGTTCTCGCGGGCGAACTTCAGCGCGCCCAGCTTGCCTTCCAGGCCGCGGATGCCGAAACCGCCGGGCACGCAGATCGCGTCGACGTCGGACAGCGCCTTGGCGGCGCCCTCCTGGGTGGCGCAGTCATCGGCCGGGACCCAACGCAGGTTGACCTTGGCGTTGTTGTCGAAGCCGCCGGCCTTCAGGGCCTCGGTGACCGACAGGTAGGCGTCGGGCAGGTCCACGTACTTGCCCACCAGCGCCACCTCCAGGTGGTGGGCCGGGTTGTGCACCACATCCAGCAGGCGGTCCCAGTCATCCCAGTCCACGTCACGGAACTTCAGATCCAGGGTCTGCACGATGTAGGCGTCCAGCCCCTGGGCGTGGATGACCTTGGGAATGTCGTAGATGCTCGGGGCGTCGGGGCAGTTGATGACCGCCTCGGTGTCCACGTCGCAGGTGCGTCCCAGCTTGGCGCGCATCTCCTGCGGGATCTGGCGATCCGAGCGGATCACCAGCGCCTCGGGCTGGATGCCGATGGAGCGCAGGGCCGCCACCGAATGCTGGGTCGGCTTGGTCTTCAGTTCCTGGCTGGGGCCGATGTACGGAACCAGGGAAACGTGCACGAAGAACGCGTTCTTGCGTCCGATATCCTGGCGCACCTGACGGGCCGATTCCAGGAACGGCTGGGATTCGATGTCCCCCACGGTGCCGCCGATTTCGGTGATGATCACATCCGGCGCGCTCTTGCCCTCGCCCGGCTCGGTGGCCGGAAGGCGCATGCGGCGCTTGATCTCATCGGTGATGTGCGGGATGACCTGCACGGTGTCGCCCAGGTATTCGCCGCGGCGTTCACGCTCCAGGACGGTGGAGTACACCTGGCCGGTGGTCACGTTGGCGCTGCCGGGCAGGTTCTCATCCAGGAAGCGCTCGTAGTGGCCGATGTCCAGGTCGGTTTCGGCGCCGTCGTCGGTCACGAAGACCTCGCCGTGCTGGAAGGGGTTCATGGTACCTGGATCGACGTTCAGGTACGGATCGAGCTTCTGCATGGTCACGGAAAGACCACGAGCCCGAAGAAGATGTCCAAGGCTGGATGCCGTCAGTCCCTTACCCAGGGACGAGGCCACACCGCCGGTGACGAAGATATGCTTTGTCGTTTCAGACGACCGAGAATCACGAGTTGTATTACGCTGCACCACGGGATTTCATCCTATCACCAATCCTGCACCTGACCATCCACTTGTCACCATCGCCACACCCGGATGGCGGGGGCGCAGCGGCGGCGGTTAGGCTTTGGCCGCCGCCTTCGACAGCGAATCTACCAGCTGCCGGGCCTCACCCAACAGCTCCTCCGCGTGCGCCTGGGCGGTGTCCGACTCCTCCTGCCCGGCCAGCATTCGCGCCAGTTCCCGCACCCTTTGGGCCTCATCCAGGGCCACCACGTCCGAGGCGGTGAAGCCCTTGCCGGTGTTCGCCGTCGCATCGGAGTTCTTGATCACACGGATGTGGCGATCGGCATAGGCGGCCACCTGGGGCAGGTGGGTGACGACGATGACCTGTACGTGGCGGGCCAGCATGGCCAGGCGTTCACCGATGGCCACCGCGGCCTTGCCGCCCACGCCCTGGTCGACCTCGTCGAACACGAAGGTCGGCACCGGGTCCACGGCCGCGAGCACCACCTCGATCGCCAGCATCACCCGGGAGAGCTCACCGCCGGAGGCGCCCTTGCCCAGCGGGCGGGGTGCGGCCCCGGCGTGCGGGGCCAGCAGCATCGCGATGGAGTCCTGCCCGTACGCCCCGGGCTCCTCCAGCGCCTCCAGCTGCACGACCAGTTTCGCGTCGGGCATTGCCAACGCGGTCAGTTCCTGGCTGACCCGCTTGGACAGCAGCTTGGCGGCCTTGGTGCGGGCCCGGGTCAGCTCCGCGGCCAGCGAAGAAACCTCATTACCCAGCTTGGTGCTGCGCTCCTGCAGTTCCGTGATGCGGGTGTCGTCCCCGCCCAGCTCCTCCAGCCGGGTCCGGGAGGCGTCGGCCCACTGCAGCACCTCATCGATGCTCGGGGCGTATTTGCGCAGCAGCTTGCCCAGCTCCGCGCGCCGCGCCTCCACCTGGGCCAGGCGTTCGGGGCCCTCCTCGTCCAGGTCCGCCAGGTAGGCCGAGATGTCGCTGGAGAGCTCCGAGGCCAGGATGCCCAGTTCCGCGGCGCGGTCCGCAAACCCCTGCAGGGCCGGGTCGTCTCCCCCGGCGGCGGCCAGCACCCCGCGCGCGCTTTCCACCAGCGAGTTGATGCCCGGGGTCTCAAAATCCTCGCTGTCCAGGATGCCGTGGGCCTGGACGGCGGCGTTGCGCAGCGATTCGACGTTGCCCAGCTTCGTGGCGGCCTCGCGCAGCTGCTCATCCTCCCCCGGCTGCGGGTTGATCCCGTCGATCTCCTCCAGCGCCAGGCGCAGGTTTTCCGCCTCCCGCACCCGGTCGCGCGAATCCTGCTTCAGGCTGGCCAGCTCACGGCTGACCTCGCGCCACTGGCGGTAGCTGCGCTGGTAGCGGGCCAGGGTGCGGGAAAAGTCATCACCGGCGAAGCGGTCCAGGGCGTCGCGCTGCGCGCCGGCCTCCTTCAACCGGATCTGGTCGGACTGGCCGTGCACCGCCACCAGCTCCGAGCCCAGCTCGGCCAGCAGGCCCACCGGCGCGCTGCGCCCGCCCACGGTGGCGCGCGAACGGCCCTGGGCGGAGAGGGAACGGCTCAACAGCAGCTCGCTGCGCTGCCCGCCCTCCCCGGCCGGTTCAATGAACGCGCCAGCCTGGGCGGCGGCATCGAGCACATGGTGATCGGGCTCCAGGTGCACCACAGCCTCGGCCAGTGCGTGCTTTGCCCCGGTGCGCACGGCCCCGGCATCGGCACGGCGGCCCAGCAGCAGGGAGAGCGCGGTGATCACCATGGTCTTGCCCGCACCGGTCTCGCCGGTGACCACGGTCAGGCCCGGACCCAGCGGCAGGGTGGCCTGGGTGATGACACCGAGGTTGGAGATCGAAATTTCCTGAATCATCGCGCACTCCCGATCGATTGAGCTGATGCGTTCATGTTCTTGCGTTAGATTACCGTCACCATCGTACACATATTCGAATCCTCTTGTTCGAACGTCGTGTTCGAACCCGGCGCCCAGACCCCGGTGGTGGCCCGCGGGGTTGGGGTCAGCCTGCTGGCCGTGTGGCCCGCGACCCGCTGTCGGCGTTCACCGCTGGGAGGCGGCCGCTCCTGCACCTGGCTCCCACTATCCCCCGCCGCGGCGTGGGCCCAAGCCCACTGGACACCGGACGGGGATTACGGCGACCTGGGGGCGCCCGCCGCCATCGTGCGGGCACGGCCGGATGTCAGGGGCGCGGATCGTCGCGGGCCACCATCGGGATGCCCGGCTCGTCCTTGTTGTGCGGCTCGACGGTGCGCAGCTCGGGTTTGACCACGGGCAGCGCGGTGGTGGCGGTGCGGCGTTCCGACGGGCGGGCCGGTCCGCGCCAGCCCTGGATCGGCAGCTCGAACTTGTTGACCAGGCGTTCGGAGAACGGGGTGGTGTTCAACCGGGCCAGCTTCACCGGCTGGGCGCTGCGGGTCACTTCCACCCGGGCCCCGGGCGGCAGGTCAATGGTGCGCCGGCCATCGCACCACAGCACGGCCTCGGCGTCGGTGCGGGTGAGCATCTCCACCGCCATCACCGAGTCCGGGGAGATCACCAGCGGCTTGGCGAACAGGGCGTGGGCGCTGATCGGCACCATGATCAATGCCGCGACCTCCGGCCAAACCACCGGGCCGCCGGCGGAAAAGGCGTAGGCGGTGGAGCCGGTGGGGGTGGCCATCACCACCCCGTCACAGCCGAAGGTGGAGATCGGCCGGCCGTCGACCTCGATGACGACCTCGACCATCCGCTCACGGTTGGCCTTCTCCACCGCCGCCTCGTTCAACGCCCAGGTCTCGGCCAGGCACACGTTGTCCAGCCACACCTTGACCTCGATGGCCATGCGCTGCTCCACGGTGTAGCGCCCGGCGGCAAGCTGGGCCACCGAATTGGCCAGCTCGGTGCGTTCACTTTCGGCCAGGAAGCCGACGTGGCCCAGGTTCACGCCCACCAGCGGCAGGTCGGCCTCCCGCACCTGCTCCGCGGCGTGCAGCACCGAGCCGTCGCCGCCAAGCACCACCCCCAGGTCGATGTCCTGCATCTGGCAGTCCTCGCCCAGGATCTCCACGTGCAGCGCATCCTCGCCCTGGTTGTCACCGTTGGCGCCGATGACCGCGTGCTGGTCCTGGCGGCGCATCACCGGCACGATGCCCGAATTGGCCAGCTGGTGGGAGGTTTCGATGGCCGCGGCGATCGCGTCCTTACGGCCCGTGTGGGTGAAAACTAGGATGCGGCGCAATATCGGATGCCCCCTCAGGCTCGAATTCTCGGGGTGGAAGCGCGCAGGATGCACCGGCGGCTAGGTGCGCACCGATCCAGCCCGTCGCTTCGACGCGTTGTGTTCAAGAATAGTCAACCAGCTCCCACAACCGCGCATCGGGCGGGGATTGTGGCTGCCCGGTGTCGGGCCGGCCCAGGCGCAGGAAGAACTCCACGTTCCCATCCTGCCCGGGCAGCGGGCTGCGCGCCAGCCCCTGCAGCTCAAGTCCGGCTTCCCGCGCGCTGGCCACCACGTTTTCCACCGCGGTGCGCCGCAGGCGTGCGGAGGTGACCACCCCGGACTTGCCCAGGTGCTCCCGGCCCACCTCGAACTGGGGCTTGGCCATCAACAACAGGGTTCCGCCCGGGCGTGTTGCCTGCGCCAGCGCCGGGATCACCAGGCGCAGCGAAATAAAGGACAAGTCAGCCACCACCAGGTCGACAACTCCCCCGATCTGCGCCGGCTCCAGGTAACGCACGTTCAGCCCCTCGTGCACGCTGACCCGCTGGTCAAAGCGGATCTGGTCCACCAGCTGACCGTGGCCGACGTCGACGGCCACCACGTGCCGGGCCCCGCGGCGCAGCAGCACATCGGTGAACCCGCCGGTGGAGGCCCCGGCGTCCAGGCAGCGCAGGCCCCGCGGGTCGATGTCCGGGTAGTGTTCCAGAGCCCCGGCCAGCTTGTGCCCGGCCCGGCTGACGTACTCCTCCCCCTGGCCGGGCAGCAGCTGCAGCGTCGCGGAAGGATCGACCTTCTTGGAGGCCTTCGTGGCCGGCTGCCCGTCCAGCAGCACCCGCCCCTCGGCGATCAGCCGGGCGGCGTCGGTGCGGGATCGGGCCAGGGAACGGGCGACCAGCTCCTGGTCCAGGCGGCTCACTGCGTCCCGCCCCCGGTGCGGTTCAGGTCCTGCTGCAGATCATGCAGCAGCTGCTCATAGACCCGCGCATGCTCGGCGATGTCCAGGGAGGCCAGCGAGGCCAGGCGTTCCTCCACGACCTGCTCAGTCACCTGGGCGGCGGCGGGTCGGGCCAGGGGCCCGGGGGTCGGCATCGGATGGTTCATCTCTTACCTCCGCGCGGCGCGGTGCAGTTCATCCAGCCCGCGCGCGGTGAATTGGATCTGCGGTTCTACACACCCAGTCTGCCGCGGATGGGCCAGCCACCAGGCGTGGCACGCCGCACGCCAGCCATCCAGGTCCGATTCGGTGCCGGTCACCTCGATCTTGTCCTCGCGCACGCTGGCCACCGCCTCCCCGACCTGTACCCCGAAGCCCAGCACCTGGGTGGTCGGGTAGGGCCGGTAGAAGTCATCCAGCGACCGGATCAGGTAGGTGGGGCGCTGATCGGCCGGGGCGGCCAGGGCGCTGCGCGGGCTATCGACCCCGGTGAGCACCAGGGCGCTGCTGAACCCGGCGCGGTTGGCGCCCAGGATATCGGTGTCCAGCCGGTCCCCGACCACCAGCGGCTTGGTTGAATCCAGCCGTTCCGCGGCACGGGTGAAGAGGTAGGACTGCGGTTTGCCGGCGATCTCCGGCTCGGCGTCCACCGCCGCCTGCACGGCGTTGACCAGCGAGCCGTTGCCCGGGGCCAGGCCCTCGGACCGCGGGATCGTCAGATCCGTGTTGGTGGCCACCCACGTCGCCCCGCGGGCGATCGCATAGCTGGCCTCGGCCAGGTCCGTCCACGAAACCTCGGGGTAGAACCCCTGGATCACTCCGGCCGGCTCGTCCTGATGGGACTCCACCACTTCCATGCCGCGCACGGCCACGCACTCACGCAGGTAGGGGGAACCGACCACCAGCACCTTGCTGCCCGGGTTCAGTTTCTGGGCCAGCAGCTCCGCGCCGGCATCGGCCGAACCGAATACGTGCTCCGCCGACGTCTTCACGCCCAGCTGGCGCAGGTGTGCCGCCACGGCCATTGGGGAGCGCCCCGCGTTGTTGGTGATGAAGGCCAGCGGGACCTCCACCTCCGCCAACGCGTTCAGCGACTCCACGGCGCCGGTCACGGCCTCAGCCCCGGCGTACACCACCCCATCCAGGTCGGACAGGACCGAGTCAAAACCCGAAATCAGCATCTGGCCAGTTCCCTCCTAGTGCGCTGAAGCGCTACTTGTCCTGCGCTGGATTCTCGTCCCCATCGGCGTGGATGGTGCGTTCCTGCGCGTCATCGTCCTCGGCCTGCGCGTCATCGAAGGACACCTCGGACAGGTCATCCTCCTCGTCGATGCCGGTCCCGGCGTGCTCCTGCACGGTTTCGTCATCCTCGTTGGAAGCGTCCATCTGGGCAACGACGTCCGAATCGGAGTCGGCTTCCTCGGCTTCTGCGTCAGCGCCCGGCTCGATCAGGTCCTTGGCCCGCGGATGGGCCTCTTCCTCATCCATTTCCGGTGCCAGGTCGTAGATGAACGAATCATCGCTGTCCTCCTCAACGCCCAGCGCCCGCTCCGCCACGGCGATCTGCGCGCGCCAGCGCTTGGCCTCTTCGGCCCGGCCGGCTTCCTGCAGCAGGTCGGCGTAGGCGCTGAAAAGGCGCGGGGTGAACTTGAAGGCACGGTTGAAGTCCAGCTGCGGCAGCGCCTCCAGCTCGGCCAGCGCGGCGTCCATCTTCCCCAGGTCGGCGTAGGCGCCGGCGGCCACGATGTGCAACTCCACCTTGACCGCGGTGTCCAGCTCGGCGAACTCCTCGTCGTGCGCCATTTCAATGGCCTTCTCCGCCCGGCCCAGACCGCGCAGCGAGTCGGCAATCAGCGGCAGGTTGTAGTCCGAGCCGCTGATCCGGCGGTGGGTGCGCAGTTCGCGCAGGGCATCGGCATACTTGCCAGCATGGTAGGCGGCGATCCCCACCGCCTCGCGCACCACGGCCACGCGACCGCCACGGCGGGAAGCCGCCAGGGTGTGCTCATAGGCCAGCTCGGGATCGACCTCCAGCAGACGTCCGGCCATGACCAGGTGCTTGGCAACCCAGCTCTGGCTGCGTTCCTCCAGGTAGCGCAGCTGGGCGCGAGCCACGCGATCCAGCTCCTTGCCCGTCACGTCCTCGTCGATGTCCGGAGAGGCAGTGCGGTCCGGACGGTTGGAGATGCGCAGATCGCCTGGGTTGTGCTTGCGAACGCTGCGCTCGTCATCCTGGAATTTGCCCTTGGGCGCCCCACCCTCGGAGCGGCCACGGGAGGTCTCCCGCCCGCGCTCGTCACCCTTGCGGAACTGGCCACGGTTGTCGTCGTTGCGGCGGAAATCAGAACGCTCACGGTCCCCGCGGAAGCCACCACGGTTGTCGTC
>NZ_VATX01000027.1:0-1408 GCF_005774635.1 Glutamicibacter sp. V16R2B1 | reverse complement strand
GTCATCATTGCGGCGGAAGTCAGTACGGCCACGATCCCCGCGGTAACCACCGCGGTTTTCATCATTACGCCGGAACCCTCCACGATTACGATCGCGCTCCCCGCCGAAACCGCCACGGTTCTCGTCGGTACGGCGGAAGTCCCCGCGGTTGCGGTCACGGTCCCCGCGGTAACCGCCGCGGTTGTCGTCGTTGCCGCGGTAACCGCCGCGGTTGTCGTCGTTGCCGCGGTAACCACCACGGTTGTCGTCATTGCGGCGGAAATTATCGCGCTTATCGCCATCGCGACGGAAATCAGAACGCTCACGGTCCCCACGGAAGCCACCACGGTTGTCATCATTGCGGCGGAAATCCCCGCGGTTGCGGTCACGATCGCCGCGGTAACCACTGCGGTTGTCATCGTTACGGCGGAAATCCCCGCGGTTGCGGTCACGATCGCCGCGGTAACCACTGCGGTTGTCATCGTTACGGCGGAAGTCTCCGCGATTAGAGTCTCGCTGGCCGCGGTAGCCACCGCGATCACTATCGTCTCGCCGGAAACCGTCACGGCGGTCTTCGCCTCGACGGGTGTCCTTGCGCTGGTCGCCATCACGGCGGAAGCCGCCGCGATGCTCTTGGTTTCGTCCCGAATGATTGTTTCGGGAATTTCCTCGGTCGTTACCCGAGTTGCGATGGGATTCGTTAGACATGAAAAGTTTTCCTCTCAGCGGCCCTATTCCAACACCGCAACCTTCGTGCTCGCACGTCGAGTCACTTCACTATTTAGTATCTTTGCGACGCTGCACGCGTCGCGCTCATTCAAGTCTAGGCGACGTGAAAAGCCCGTGGCTTGAAAGCGGGGGAAATGTGGCCAGACACTCAGGATGCGTATCGTGCAGTCGTAGGTGTGGAGGCCGGCTAAAGCCCCACGGCTTAAACAGGTGAGGCTCCAACCATCACTGGTTGGAGCCTCAAACCCTTCATCAAGTTAAGTCCGGCGGTGTCCTACTCTCCCACACCCTCACGAGTGCAGTACCATCGGCGCAGTGGGCCTTAGCTTCCGGGTTCGGTATGGGACCGGGCGTTTCCCCCACGCTATGACCGCCGTAACAGCAGTGAAACAACCACACACCTGGTGCCGGCTGCAAAACCATCCATGAACAACACCTGCCAACCCCCACACCCCACCAACAAGAAGCGGGGGTTTGGGTGGTGTGGTTGTTGTTTCGTAACCGTATAGTGAACGCGAGCAACACTCTTTGCCGAACACCCCACACAAGGGGGGGGTGGTTTTGTTGTGTGTTGATAAGTCATCGGCCTATTAGTACAGGTCAGCTACACAAGTCTTTAGTCCTTGCTTCCACATCCTGCCTATCAACCCAGTGGTCTAGCTGGGGGCCTCTCACACAAAGTGCATGGAAATCTCATCTC
>NZ_VATX01000026.1:0-35259 GCF_005774635.1 Glutamicibacter sp. V16R2B1 | reverse complement strand
GCACCGGTGACTTGCGACGTTCGATCCTAGACCAGCGGCTCGGCTTCCCGCCGAAAAGTCGTCATGCGGTAACCAACCCGCGGATATCAGATTCGACCACGTCGTCGCTGAATAACAGCACGAGTCATGAACCGGCCTGAAGGTCGGGGCTCCCGGGGAACGGCAAGGCGACCACGCGCCCATTCGGATGCGGGGTCGCCTTGTTCTGCCTATCTTGACAAAGTCAGCAACATATCAGGCGCGCTTCAGCAGGGCGGCAATCGCCTGCCCGCCACCGATGCATAACGTCACCACGGCATATTGGCCATCCTTGCGAACCAGTTCCATGGCCGCCCGCAGCGTGAGGATCGCGCCGGTGGCTCCCACGGGATGGCCCAGCGCTATCGCTCCGCCATAGGGGTTGACCCTATCCGCCGGAAGATTCGCATCCCGAATCACCGCCAGGGTTTGTGAGGCAAACGCTTCATTCAGTTCAATGACATCAATGTCCTGCGGTGACAGGCCCGTCTCCTCAAACAACTTGCGCAGGGCAAAGGTCGGCGCATAACCCATGTACGCCAGATTCATGGCCGTGACGGTGACGTGTTCCAGGGTCGCCAGCGAGGGCAGGCCGTGGGCGCGCACATAGGACTGCTTGGCCAGTACCAGGGCCGCAGCCCCGTCATTGATGCCCGAGGAGTTTCCGGCCGTCACCGAGCCCTGTGGGTCAAAGACCGGCTTGAGGCCGGCCAACGACTCCAGGCTCACCCCGGGGCGCGGATGCTCATCCACGTCCTGGGCTTTACTTCCCACCAGGGAGGCGTCAACGATTTCCTCGGCAAAGGCCGCCCGAGCCTCCCGGCCGGTGGCCAGCTGCTGGGACCGCAGCGCAAACTCGTCCTGGTCTTCACGGGTGATCCCGTACTTGCAGGCGACATTCTCGGCGGTGGTGCCCATGTGCTTGTTGCTGAAAGGGTCGGTGAGCATGGCCAGGGTGCCATCCAATAGCTTGCGGTGTCCCAACGTCCTGCCGCGGGAGGCGGAGTAATCCAGATACGGCATGTTGGTCATGGACTCGTTGCCGCCGGCGATCACCACCTCGGTGGTGCCGAAGGCTAGTGACTGTGCGGCGCTGAACACCGCCTGCAGGCCACTGCCGCACAACCGGTTGACGTTGAACGCCGTTGTCCGCTGCGGCAGCCCGGCACCCAGGGCCACCCGGCGGGCGTTGTAGGACTCCGGGCCCACCTGGCCAATGCACCCCATGATGACCTCGTTCACAGCATCGGCGGGAACCCCGCTGCGCTGCAGCGCCTCGGAGACCGCAGCCGCGCCGAGCTCCGCCGTGGCCAGATCCCGGTAGAGTCCATTGAACTTTCCCACGGCGGTGCGCGCCCCGGCGATGATGGCGATCTTGTCGCTGTGCTCCACGTCCAACTCCCGATCTTCAGCCCAAGGTTTTTGACAGTCTACGACAAGACCTAAGTGTCGAAGTGCGGTGTCATCAAGCGAAGTTCAACCGGTCTTGCCGAGCATGCCGCGTGAGGCCGCGCACAGCCGTGCGTGAGGTGGAGCATGCCAAGTTGCCCCGCAGATAACGACTGTTTAACGATTGGTTGCCACACCCCGAATCGGTTAGGTGTCACGGTGCTAAAACTTGGAAACTGGAACTCATGACCTCGAACCATGGCCGTGTGCTGCGTGCCGCTGCAATGACCCTCACCGGACTTTTGGCCCTCAGCGGGTGTGCTGTCAGCCAGCCTTCCGCCCCGGATGACGTCAATTCGCTGCAGCAGTTGCCGGACACCACCGCCAGCAGTGAAGCCGAGGGAAGCAACACCCGGCTCACCGGGCTGAACCGGGTCACCACTAGCAATGAGCGGCTGCACATGTACGCCGCGCATCTGGAACTGAAGGATCACCCGCAGATCAGCCGGGCCACCCGGGAATCGGTCGCCGCGAGCATTGACGCTTTCCTAGCTGATCACCAGGACGCCCTAGATGAGGACGTAACCGCCAAGCCGGAACTGAACATCAACTCCCAGGCTGCCTCCGCTGACCAGAGCGTGCTTGGGGTTTCGCAGCAGATCTATGAATTCGCCGGGGCCTCTGGCGCCAACAGCTACCGCACCCAATGGTTTGATGTTCAGCAGGACCGCGAAATTCCGACCGGGGAACTGTTCTCCTCGTCCGAAGCCTGGGACCATGTGCGGCAGATGCTCGCCGAGCAGGCCAACAGCAAGGCCGGCATCGATCTGGAATCCGTTACGGATCTTCCCGAGGAGGCTACCGATGACGTGCAGTTCACTACCAGCGGGGACCTGCGGGTCCAGGTGGACGAATATCTGATCGCCCCGGGGTCCGAGGGCACCATTGTGCTGCAGCTGGATGCCGGGCGCATCGACGGGCTGCTCTCGGATTTGGGCCGCGCCGCCCAGGGCTCGGTGGTCGAGCATGATGCGGCGCCAACCCCGGAACCGGTTCCCGGGACGTCGGAGAGCGACTCGGCGACGCCCGAGGAAGAACAGCAGCAGAACACTCCGGCCCAGGTGCCCGAGGCCAGTCAGGTGGACTGCAGGGAAGCCAAGTGCGTGGCGCTGACCTTTGATGACGGCCCCGGTGCCAGCACCGGGTACCTGCTCGATTCGCTGAAGAAGGAAGGGGTCCCGGCCACCTTCTTCGTGGTGGGACCCAACGCCCAGGCGCGCCCGCAACTGCTGCGGCGCATGCAGGCCGAGGGGCACCAGATCGGCAACCACACCTTCTCCCACCGTTCCCTGCCCGCCCTGGCCTCCTCGGAAGTGGCCAAGGAACTGCTGCGCACCGACGAGGCCATCAGCTCGGCCACCGGGTACAGCTCAACACTGGTGCGCCCACCCTATGGCGCCCACAACAAGGACGTGGACCGGATCGTGACCTCCCCGCTGATCCTGTGGGATGTGGACACCCTGGACTGGAAGCACCGCAACACCAACAAGACCATCTCCACCGCCATGGATGAGGTGCGTCCCGGGTCAATTATCTTGATGCACGACATCCATGCCAGCACGGTGGCCGCGGTCCCAGGGCTGATCCGAGAGCTCAAGGACAAGGGCTACACCCCGGTACGGGTGGACCAACTCTTCGCCCACTCAAAGCTGAGCGCCGGAAAGGCGTACTACCGAGGCGAACACCCGGCTTCCTAGTATCGGTACTTTGAAACGGGGCGCGCCGGCAGCCGGTTGAAAAGATGGGAACAGCCCGTATCAACAAGGACGGCTGCTGAATCCCACTGTGTTGCCTAGGGCTACGTTGTCCCTGCCGCCCGCGAACCGACGGCAGCCTTGCACGTGGGGGAGGGGAAAGAGCCCTGGAACGTGTTGCAGCCAACACGATCACGGAATTGGTTTCCCTTGCCCTGCTCTGGCATAATTGCAGGGTACTCGATTTGATGTGGCCCCTCTCTCCATGTCAGGTCCTGTCCTTAGAACCAGCTCAGTATGGCTTGCCCCACAAGCGCAGAAACCGCTGGTTCGACCATGTTGAGAAACAGGAGTGACCACAAAAGTGGCCGTTAAAATTCGTTTGAAGCGCTTCGGCAAGATGCGCGCCCCTCACTACCGTGTGATCGTCATCGACTCGCGTGCCAAGCGCGATGGCCGTGCCATCGAAGAGATCGGTGAATACCACCCGACCGAGAACCCGTCGAAGATCCGCATCGACTCGGACCGTGCCCAGTACTGGCTGTCGGTTGGCGCTCAGCCGACCGAGCAGGTGCACGCTCTGCTGAAGATCACCGGTGACTGGCAGAAGTTCAAGGGCATCGAGGGCCAGGAAGGCACCCTGAAGGTTGCCGAGCCGAAGCCCGAGTTCGTTGCCCCGCAGAAGGGTTCGGTGATCCTGCCGGAGGCCGTCACCCCGAAGGCTGACAAGCCGGCCGAGGCTGAAACCGCTGAAGCCACCGAGGCTGAGTAACCATGCTCGCAGATGCGCTTGACCATCTGGTGCGCGGCATCGTCGACGAGCCGGAGGACGTCAGGGTTGCCCTGAAGTCCACCCGGCGCGGAGACCTGCTGGAAGTGCGCGTGCATCCCGAGGACCTCGGTCGCGTGATCGGGCGTCAGGGCCGCACCGCACGGGCGCTGCGCACCGTGATGGCTGCGCTGGCCAACGAGCCGATCCGGGTCGATGTGATCGACACGGACCGCAACCGTTAGCCGCGAAACCTTGAAGTCTCGCGCAAGGTGACTTCACTGCAAGGGGAGTTCCCGCCCAACCAGGCGGGAACTCCCCTTGCGCTTTCCAGCCCTTTGAATCACCCACCATCTTTTGCTGCTGCCGCACTAGACTATTGCCCAGACAGCACCACCGGCGGCTGCGGCCCGCCCGCCGCAACCGCACCTATAGTCACCGCCTTCCTAAGGAGAATGATCACCCCGTCATGCGCATGCAGGTTGCACGTATCGGCAAGCCCCACGGTATCCGCGGCGAAGTCACCGTCCAGGTCCTCACCGACGCCCCGGAGGAGCGCTTCGTCAAGGGCGCACAGTTCCACGTGGTCAACGGACCGGTCGAGCGGCTGACCATCCGCAGCGCCCGGTGGAACAAGGCCATCCTGCTGCTGGGCTTCGAGGAGATCGCGGACCGCAACGCCGCCGAGACGCTGCGCCAGGCCCGCCTCGAATTCGACACCGAAGACGAGCAGGAGGATGACCAGGACCAGTGGTACGAGCACGAGCTCGTGGACCTGAAGGTCATGCTGGAGGGCGAACAGGTCGGAGTCATCACCGAGATGCGCACCGGCACCGCCCAGGACCTACTGGTCTTTAAGGGCAATGACGGTGAGGAGGTCTTCCTGCCCTTCGTTGAGGAATTCGTTCCGGAAATCGACCTGGAGGCCGGCACCATGACCATCACCCCGCCGGCCGGCCTGCTGGAGGTCAACCGCGAAGAGGGCGGGAAGAACTAGCCCATGCGCATCGATGTCATCTCGATCTTCCCGGAATACCTTGCCGCCCTAGACCTGTCGCTGATCGGCAAGGCCCGCACCCAGGGACTGCTGGATCTGAACGTCCAGGACCTGCGCGAGTACACCTACGACCGCCATCACAAGGTGGATGACACCCCCTACGGCGGGGGAGCGGGCATGGTCATGAAGCCCGAGCCCTGGGGTGAGGCGCTGGATGCGGTGCTGCAGACCCACTCCAGCTCCGAACGTCCCACGCTCATCGTCCCCTCCCCGGCCGGAGCCGTGTTCAACCAGCAGATGGCCTACGAGCTGGCCGAGGAAGAGCACCTGGTCTTCGCCTGCGGACGCTACGAGGGCATTGACGAGCGCGTCATCGACTACGCGCACGAACACTTCAACGTCATCCCGATATCCATCGGCGACTATGTCCTAAACGGGGGAGAGGTGGCCGTGCTGGTGATGGTCGAGGCCATCGCCCGGCTGATCCCCGGGGTCATCGGCAACCCGGAGTCGCTGGTGGAGGAATCCCACTCGGACGTGCTGCTGGAATACCCCGTCTACACCAAGCCGGCCTCCTGGCGGGGCCGCGAGGTGCCCGAGGTGCTGCTGGGCGGCAACCACGGCCGGGTCGCCCGCTTCCGGCGCGACGCGCAGATCCAGCGCACCGCAGCCCGCCGCCCGGATTTGATCACCCAACTGGATCCCAGCACGCTGAACCGCAAGGACCGCGACCAGCTGTGGCATGCCGGGTTCGCGGTGCAGGATGGGCAGGTCATTCGCAAGTCCGAGCTGGACTGGGACGCGGAGTCGTAAATCACCGTGGCCCCGCCCACGGTGCGTTGGCACCAGGGCGCAGGGTTATGGCAGAATTAACTCTTGGTGTGTTTTGTCTTGCCGCCTGCCGCAGGGGGCGTTGCAGACATGAGAAACCACCGCACCGACAAGCTAGAGCCTTGTCGGTGGCTATGACGTTTCAAGGGCATGTGCACCGCACATGCGCCTTGCCAATAAGGACAGGTGACCTGCGGCAGTTGTCCTAGGAGATGCACCAATGCATATTCTCGACGAGCTGGATTCAGCTTCACTGCGCAACGATGTTCCCGATTTCGGTCCGGGTGACACCCTGAACGTTCACGTGAACATCATCGAAGGCAAGAACTCCCGTGTCCAGGTCTTCAAGGGCTACGTCCTTGGCCGCCAGGGCCGCGGTATCGGTGAGACCTTCACCGTCCGCAAGGTTTCCTTCGGCGTGGGCATCGAGCGTACCTTCCCGGTACACTCCCCGATCATCGACAAGATCGAGGTCGTGGCCCGCGGTGACGTGCGCCGTGCCAAGCTGTACTACATGCGCGACCGCCACGGTAAGGCAGCTCGCATCCGCGAGAAGCGCGAATTCGGCACCAAGAAGTAGTCCGCATTCTTCCATGAATCGGATTGCGCGCGCCGAGCGAGCAGTCACAAAGCGCCGGACCTGGTCTTGGGTCTGGCGCTTTGTCATTGCCGCCATCATCCTGGGATTCCTGGCCACCATCACCATCAGGGCCACGCTGCTGGATGTCTACCACATCAAGTCGGTCTCCATGCAGCCCACGCTGAACCCCGGTGAATCCATCCTGGTGGACCTGCGCGCCTACGGTGAGCAGGGACCCGAACGCGGGGACATCGTGGTCTTTGACGGCCGTGGCTCCTTCCTGCCCTACCAGCGCGCCTCCTTCGCCGACACCATTTCCCGCGCCCTGCACTGGAGCGGCTCCAACTCCAGTTACGTCAAAAGAGTCATCGGCGTGGGCGGAGACACCGTCGAATGCTGCAGCCCCGACGGACGGCTGATGGTTAATGGCCAACCCATCGAAGAAGAGTACGTCATGCGCGGCAATGCGCCCAGCGAACAGAAGTTCAGCGTCCAGGTGCCCGCAGGGCGGATCTGGGTGATGGGGGACCACCGCGAGAAGTCCGAGGACTCCCGCTCCCTGCTCGGCGCCAGCGGCGGGGGCATGATCCCAGTGGACCGGGTGCTGGGCGAAGTCACGGAAGTGATCTGGCCGCTGGAGAAGCGCCACCCCGTCGAGTAAGACCGTCCTGGACCGGAGCCTACGTCAGTAGAAGTCGAGAGAACTCCTAACGGCAAATTTCTCCTTTTCGAGCAGCTACTTCGAGCCCCTATTTGGCTCCTTACTGCCCTCTTGTCGTGCCCTGAATCGGCTGTATTTTGCCCTCTGAGGGGTAATCGCCTGCTTTCGGGGGAGACAGTTTTCCGCAAACCCTCAAGATCCACTCAATTTTTCTCTTTGTGTCGCCTTATGTGACGCGCCGAGAACTGAGAGATTGCAAAGATTTTTCTGCGTATTCCTTCAGGTGTTGGTTCTTGTTGAATGAGAATCATTCAAGTTTCAATGGTTGATCCGTGTCTGTCACGAGCCTTATGTCACATACCTTCTGACTAGTGCGGAATAATCGATTAGCAAACCGTAACAGCGGCCTTGCTTGCAAATGAATCGAAATATCCAAAAGTTCGCAAGGCCTGACGTGGGAAAACCTACGATGATTTTCGTATGAACTGGATCGTTTTGTCCTTGAATCTGATTATCTCCTCTGGATAGGGTTTCGATTTGGTAACACATCTGTGCCCTGCTCGCGTTTCAGATAACAGATCGACGCTCGCAGGGCTTCGCACCAAATGGGAGAAGCCTTTAATGCCAAGTCCTAAACGTATGATCGCGCAGCGTGGTGCCGTCGCCGTTGCCTCCACCGCCTTGGTGGTTGGCAGCAGCGTTTTGGCGTACCCCGCCTTCGCGACTGAGGCGCCAAGCGATGCACCGGCAACGCCGTCTGCATCGGACGTCGCGGTGGACACGACAGGCCTCGCTGAGGCCATTGAGCGCGACTTGAAGAAGTCGCCCGAGAAGTACCTCGAAGAATCTGAAGCAAATGTGCTAGCCGGTGACTTGAAGAAGGCGTTGGCTAAGGCAAGCATTGAGGCAAACGTTGTCATCGAGGACGGCGTGGTTGTCGTCCAGGTATCGGATGCCAATCTGGAGAAGGCCAGCAAGGTCATCGAAGCCGCGCAGGAGAATTCGTCGGATGTTGAGGCTTCAGCCGAAGCCACTGATGCCGCTGAAGATCCACTGGAAACAGAAAGCGCAGAGCCAAAGGCCTCCGCTTCTGAATCACAGAAGGCAACGACGGAAAAGCCTGAAACCGCTGAGGCGCCGAAGAAGACTGAAGAGGCTGCCACGGCGACTCCCTCGGAATCAATCGAAGAAACTCCTGCTGCACCCGAAGAGCCCAAGGATGAGAAGGTCCGTTTGGAACCGGGCGACTTGGGGAAGTACAGCGACCCAGTGAAAACTCTCAAGGCACTGCAGAAGCACGTGGATCCCGCACAGCTCAAGCGGTTGACCTCGGTGACGGAGACAGCCAGCGGCAAGATCCGCATTCGGGCCGCTGGGCCTGCAGAGGTTGAGACCAGCAAGCGCGCACGTTCGCTGGCCCCAGATGAGGCCAGTGTCACCCTCGAGGACTTCGCCGATGGCGCTGGCAACGTTGAGCTGGTTGCCGGCGGTGACCAGGCCGCCGCGAACCCAGCAGCCTTGGAGGACATTTACGGAGGCATGGGTTACGCCATCACCGATGACGGGAACTTCAATGGATCTGTGGGCGTATGTTCTGTAGGTTTCAACGCCTGGGACCCCTCCGGCAATGATGCGATTATCACCGCGGGTCACTGCACCAATGACGGCACTACCCTGCAGACCGCGGTGGCTGAACACGGGGCGCCGGGTGAATTCCAGGGTGTTAGCGCACTGCTGGGAACCTTTGGCTTCAACCAGTTCGGTTTGCCCAACAACGAAGGGTACAGCCCATATGATCCAAATTGGGAGAACTGGGATGCCGGTACCGATATTGCCGTGATCGATGGCATCAATAAGGACCTGAATCTGCACGCCGGTGTTTCGAAATGGCCGGCGGGCAAGGATGAGCGTGATTCCTGGCTGAAAATCACCAGCTACGGTGAAGCTGCTATCGGTGCCGAGGCCTGCAGCGTAGGACGCACCACCGGTTGGACTTGCTCCAAAATCACCGAAGTGGGCATTTTCTTCGTCGGCGGTTTCAAGAGCGATACCCGAACTGTCTACGGCTACACCGCGCCCAATGCCGACTTCAGTGTGCTGAACCAAGGTGACTCAGGTGGTGCAGTGGTCGTCGGTAACCGCGCAGTGGGCATCAACAGCGCCAACCATCCCGGCACCGACGGTGTCAAGGGAACCGGTGACGAACTGGCGATGTACACCTCTTTGGTGGACGCACGGAAAAAGACGGCAGTGAAGAACTACGAAGTTAAGCTCTTCGTCAACGCTCCGAAGGTCACTTCGCCGCAGAACGGCAGTGAAATTGAAACCGGATCGACCATCACGGGAACCGTCGCCAACCCTGGCCCCAACGCCACTGTCGAGGTCCTGGTAGACGGGAAGGTCGTTGACACTGTTGACGTCAACGGCGGTAAGTTCTCCTTCAAGGCTCCGCAGACGGAAGGTCAGTTCACCTTCGAACTACGGGCCAAGAGCGGCAAGTTCAATGAATCCGACCTGACAGCCGGTAACTACACACTTGTTGCACCGGAAGAAACCGAGGAGCCGACCGAGGAGCCGACTGAGCAGCCGACGGAGGAGCCGACTGAGGAGCCGACGGAGGAGCCGACTGAGCAGCCGACTGAAGACCCGAGCGAAAGCCCGACTGAAGACCCGAGCGAAAGCCCGACTGAGTCAGACGATCCGAGCGAGAGCCCGTCGGAGTCGGATGATCCGAGCGAAAGCCCGACTGAGTCGCAGTCGCCGACTGAGGACTCATCGGATGACCCGTCCCAGGAGCCGACGAAGTCTGAATCCCCGAAGCAGACGGAGAAGCCGAAGGAAGATCCGCTGGCAGACACCGGTTCGTCGGCTACGCCGCTGCTGGCCGTTGCAGGCGCACTTGGACTGTGTGGAGCCCTGCTGTTGATTCTGCGTCGTTCAAACCGCCGTCACGGCTAAGCGACTTAACAGGTTGAAGCTGCCATGCAGCAGCAACCAATGAGAAGTGCCCCGGTTACAGAGCCGGGGCACTTCTCATTCAATGCCCACCAACTTATTGGCAGGCTTTACGCGCTCAAGGCTAAGCTCAAGAGCCGAGGGCGGTTCACACGGCCAGCCAGAAAGAAATGTGAGATTCCGGATGAATAAACTGCAAATGCTCAAGGTGGCTGGAACCATTGGGACTGTCGCTTTTGCGCTGACAGGTTGTGGCAGTGACACTGGAACACCTACCGCTCGCGAAGAGTCGCAGACCCAGGAACAGCAAACACCGGAGAGCTCAGTGGACCACGAACAGCTGTTGAACCTCAATGACCAGCTTTCGTCGTCGTTGGGTGCCGCCTACGTGCAGGGTTGGATCCAAGACGACAAACTTCATGTAGCCACCAATGACGAATCAAAGGTGCAAGAAATTGAAGAGGCTGGCGCGGTCGCAGAATTCGTGAAGTTCAGTTCGCAGCAACTGCGGGACGCGATCGGAAAGATTATGGCTTGGCAAGCCGAGCAGGAGCCAGAAATTGCGAATGCCATCCATGGGTACTCCATTAGCGCTAAAGACGGGGGACTGATCCTCCGTGTCGATTCCAAACACCTGGATCAGGTCAAGGAATTGATGGAGAAGGATCAGCCTGCCGGCGAAATAGAGTTGACGTTCACCCAGAGTTCGGGGATTGCCAGCCCCGCGGTAGGACAGCCCTAACGCTCTCCCAGTCTGCAATCCCGGCAGCGGCACACCGCCTATTGATGTCCAATGAATGCTCAACAGGCGGCGTGCTATTGGTTCCTCGCCTAAGAGCGTGGCGGTGCCATATTCGCGTACCGGGCGGCCAACTGCTGCCGGTTTCGAGTTCCCGTACGTCGGTACAGCTTGGTGAGTCGGGCCTCGACGGCGCTAACCGAGATGAACAGTTCCTTGGCGATGGCCTTGTTGGTCAACCCGTCATGGACCATCCGAACCACGGCAATCTCTTCACGGCTCAGGCTCAGAGGAGTGTTAGGGGCAGTGGCTGCCACTGGAGCTTCCAGGTCCTCCAGATTCGCGATCCACCCCAGAGCACCGAGACTGCGGTACAGGGCCCGTGCTGCCTGTAGATGCTCCCTTGCTGCCTGGGTGCGGCCCATCGAGCGGAGCCGCTGACCAAAGCAATGGCGCAGGCGCGCCAACTCAAACGTGTTATCCGAACCCGTCCAGTCATCGAGCAATTGCTGGAAGCGAGTCAGGGAGGCCGTGCCCTGCATGGCCAGCGCCTGGGCGCAGCGCATTGTCAGCTTCGGACGCCGCCCAGGAACGGCGACCATGATCTCTTGCCGTGAACGATACTCATCTACGGCTTCTTCGGTGCGCCCCAGCATCACCAGGGCCTCAATCAGTGCGCAGGTGGCCCTGACATAGCGCAGGTTCCCCGGGCCCTGATGCAGCCGCAGCGTTCGCCGATAGGCTTCCACCGCTGCCGAATAATCCCCGGTCATTAATCCCCGGTCACCGGCCATCATCGCGATCCGGGAGAGCAGCATCGGAGAACTCTCGCCCAGGATCCGTGGTTCCAGTGACTGGAAGTACCACTCGGCCATGTCCGGGCGGTTCTTGTTCATCCAATACCAAGCTTGGATCAGCTGGGGGATGGGGCTGAGCAAGGCCGGGCCATCGGCTGCGATCCAGCGTTCCACCAGTTGCATGGCCCGGGGATAGTTCTGATTCAGGATCGCGTTGGCCGCGTTCAGGAGCAGCAGCAAACGTTCCATCAGCGGGCTGGCGCCTTCCGGGGCGGCAGCTAGCCGCGAAAAGACCTCCCGGGCTTCCAAAAAGCAGTCCGTGGTGCTCAGCCCAACCCCGAGGGCCAGCATGAGAATCCCATCGCCCGGCTCCTTCGGGACCACCGGCAACTGGTGAAACCGGTCCATCAGCTGCTGCCGGTCGTGATTCAGGGCAGCGCACAACAACTGCGCCGCTTCGTACTCAGGGCCCTTGGCGTCGGGGAAGCGTGAGACCAGCGCAGTGGCCTGGGCGGTGAGGCTTTCGGTGTGCTGATGATCCTCCCGCAGGGCGTATTCAGTGGCCAGTGCGCCAAGCAGGCGAACGCAGCCTTGCGGTTCAACGTTCCCAAGTTCGCTGACGAGCGCCGCGTGCTGGTTCTTGGCCGTGACGCGGCCCTTCAGGGTGGACAGCTGGACGTCCAAGGTTGCCAAGGCCAGTGACGCTGCCGGGTCCAGGGGTAGGCGGCGGCCGAAGCGCACATACCTGCGGGCGGCTTCCAGCTGCAGGTGTTGGCAGAGCATTTCGGCTAGGTAGTGCAGTGCCTGGGGCAGGTGCGTACCGGTGACCGGCAACAGCAGCCCCCGCTCGGCCACCTCGATGGCGGCGGCAACTTGTCCTTGTTCCACCAGTTGCCCGGCCGCTGCAACGAGCTCACTGGCGGTTACCCCGAGCTGATCCGCATACGTGCGGTGGTAGAGCTTCAGGGTGTGGTCCTCACCGTGCTCCTGCAGTTGCCGGTGCAGTGACTGGCGTTCGGTCAAGTTCAGTCCCCAGTATAGTGTTGACCGCAGGGCGGGGTCCGAGATCTGCACGTGACCGTCTGCGCCGACCAGGAATCCGCGCTGCTCCAGCTCATCAATGCAGCTGACGGCCCCGGGCTTCAGTGCCAGGACCGTGGCGCGTTCGGTGACCGGGGCGGCGGCAAGCAGCGTCAGCACCTGCTGGTGTTCTTCTTCCAGCCGCGCAACCACCTTGGAGAGTTTTCCGGTGCGGTCGGTGCCCACCGGCAGGGGAAGGGTCAGGGGCAACTCGCCGGCCTGAGCCTGCCGCTGCAATCTGTCCAGTTGTTCAATGATGGACCCGGGCATGCCGCGGCTTGTGGTGGTGGTGAAATGAAGCACGGCCGGGTCGGCATCCACCCCGGCGGTTTCGCGGGCCAGGGCCAGCGATTCGGCCTCGGTCAGCCCGCGCAATTTCAGGATCTCCCATCCGGCCAGGGGGTCGGGGATGGGTCCTGAAGCCACGGTAACAATAAACTTCGCCCGGTTGCGTTGCAGCCAGGTGCTCATGAATCCCAGCGCTTCTAGACTGGCTTCGTCCATGAGATCCACATCATCGAGCAGGATTACCGTGCCGGGGGTGACCAGGGCGGGAAGCTTGGCGTGCAGGTGCCGGGCGACCGCGTAGGAATCCACACCCTGCCCCGGCGATTGAGGCAGGAAATGGTCCAGGGCCAGGGGTTCGGCCAGGTCCAGCTCGGAGAGCAGCTTGATCAGTGAGGACAACGGCCAGTTTGTTTCCATGGGGCTGATCCGCAGCAGCACGTGCGGGTGAGCCCCCAACTCGTGCTGCAGCTGACGCAGCAGCCAACTCTTGCCGGCTCCGGAGGCGCCGGATACCACCAGTGCCACTTCACGGGAGCCGGTGGCCTTGGATAGGAGAGTGTTCAGCAGATTTCGGCGGCTACGCATGCTGCGCCTCCTGATCCCACCCCAAACGCAGCGACGAGTTCGTCCCGTGCACGCAGCTGGTCGTCGTTGCCTCTGGTTTCACCAGATTGCCCCCAAGATTTCCAAGGTCGTACTGTCTCTTGCTCGGTTGGCTCCCCAGCCACCACACGCGCCTTTAGTCAACAAGTATAGACGAATGCATCTTTCGGCCTGCGACGCAGCCCTTGTCGTGAAGCACCGATGGAAAACAAGCGCATGCGCACTCGCTCCCTTTGGGGTGTTGGGGTTCTCCCCAATCCTTCATTGCAGGTACTAGCCAGGATTGGCAAGTAGGAGGACTCTGGAGAGGTCGGACTCACGCCCGGCCTTCTGTGCTGCATGTCAGTTCCTGGAACGCAGCGCTGGAGACGGGGTGTTAGGCAGAGATTTATGGGGGATCGCTGCCGCCGGATTCCGCGCCTCAGCGGAATCCGGTGCCGACGTTTTTAGGATTCTCTCCTTGGTGGCTCAATAGCGAGATTCTCGCGCCTTCATCGGAACCAGCGGTGGAATGATCTGGGGAGCTTCGTTGCCACGTGGCGCAGCGGTCGGCAGCACCTGCGATGCGATATTGTGAAATGCACGCAGATTAAGCCGTAACTAAGGGGACACGTGAGCGCCGAACCCGGTGAAGCCAACTCGAATGATGCAGGATTTCTGTTGAAGCTCTGGCGCATGGTGCGCGAGATCGTGGTCATCCTGGTGATTGCCATCGGCCTGTCCCTGATCATCAAGACGTTCTTCTTCCGAGCCTACTTCATCCCTTCCGGGTCGATGGAGAACACGCTGCAGATTGACGACCGGATTTTTGCGAACCTGATGGTTCCCGGCCCCTTCGACCTGAACCGCGGGGACGTGGTGGTGTTTCGCGACGATGACGCCTGGCTGCCGCCGGTCCAGACCGAGCAGTCCGGTTTCGACAAGGCGCTGAGCTTCATCGGCCTGTTGCCGGACCAGGGCGAACAGTACCTGGTCAAGCGAATCATTGGCATGCCCGGCGACACCGTCGAGTGCTGCTCAGCCGACGGGCGGATCAAGGTTAACGGCGTGGAAATCGACGAACCTTATATTTACCCGGGGGATAACCCCAGCGACATCCCGTTCTCGGTGACCGTGTCGGAGAACAAGCTCTGGGTGCTGGGTGATCACCGCGGTGCGAGCGCCGACTCGCGTTACCACATGGACACCGAGGGCGGATTCGTGGACATGGAAACCGTGCAGGGCAAGGCCCAGGTCATCTCCTGGCCCATGGATCGCTGGGGCGTAGTCGACTCGCACCGCGAGGTCTTTGACAACGTGCCGGATCCTGCCCGATAAGCCCGGCGCTCGGTCGTTTGCTGATCTACCTCCATAGCACGGCGATCCCGCGCCGTCGCGTTGCAAAGGCGTATTAATTTCAGGCTGTGCCCTGGTGCGACCGGCGCCGATCGCACCGTCGTCACCCGATGGGTCCGGTGGGGTGACGGCAGCGAACCGGAAAGTGCGCTATCGTGATCGACACAGACCGCTAACGGCTCAAAACCACGAAAGAGGAAGCTGGCGAATTCGTGCCACGGAAAACTAAAGGCAGTCCCACCACCCTGGAGCATGAACGGGCCCTGGCCGCCAGCGGCAGCTACCGGTACGTTGGAGCCGTGGACGAGGTAGGCCGCGGCTCCTTGGCCGGACCGGTCAGCGTCGGAATGGTGGTCATCGACATCGAAGCGGTCACCGAATACCCGGAACTACGGGACTCGAAAATGCTCGAACCCCAGGTGCGCGAATCCATGGTCGAGGCCATCCGTTCCTGGGCCGTGGGGCACGGGGTGGGGCACGCCACCCCGGCCGAAATCGACCGGCTGGGCATCACCGCCGCGTTGCGGCTGGCCGGCACCCGCGCCGCCGCCCAATGCGCCATCCAGGCCCAGGCGGCCCTGGTGGACGGCAGCTACGACTGGCTTTCGGCCAAGGAAACCGACCTGTTTGACCTGCTGGAGGCCGACACCGAGCCCTCCGGCCTGCAAATCCCGGTGCGCACCCTGATCAAGGGGGACATGACCTGCCAGGCGATCGCCGCGGCCTCCATCCTGGCCAAGGTGGAACGCGACGGCATCATGACCGCCGCCGCGCAAACCCACCCGCACTACGGGTGGGAGGTCAACAAGGGGTACGCCACCGCCAGCCACCGGGCGGCGATCACCGAGCACGGTCCGTGTGCCCTGCACCGGATGAGTTGGCGCTTGACTTCCGAAACGAAAAAGACCGAGAGTGAAGCCATGGGAAGTGGGAAAGACTGATGGCGAGCGAAGATCTGGAAAACTACGAATCAAACCTGGAACTGCGGCTCTACCGCGAATACAAGGACGTGGTCTCGCTCTTCAACTACGTCGTCGAAACGGAGCGCCGCTTCTACCTGGCCAACCAGGTTGAACTCAAAACCCTGAGCAACGCCGGGGAGGTCTACTTCGAACTGAGCCTGACCGACGCGTGGGTGTGGGACATCTACCGCCAGGGCCGGTTCGTGAAGTCGGTGAAGGTGCTGACCTTCAAGGACGTGAACATCGAGGAACTGAACCGCAACGAACTGCAGATCCCCAAGGACGAGATGGACCAGTAGGTTCAGCGCTTCCTCGTGGGAAAAATTGTCCCCGCGTGATCATGGGCCCTTCGGCAGGCCGGGCGGCACACCGCTGCACCCCGGTTTACCGCAGGGCCCATGGCGTCTTCCGCCTCTGTTGGGTGCCCGTCCACCCACCGGTTCCCGCGGCGTCACCCCGCGCATGCGATAGAATTCAACCTTATTAAACTTGTGTGGACGGACTCGGAACTTCGGACCGGGGTGCCGACCGCCAGCGAACTGGGGACGGGAACCAATTGAAGAACAGCCCACTGCGCCGCGGCGCAGCATTGGCCATGGCCGGGGGCCTGCTGCTCTCCGGCTGCGCGGCAACCAATGCCGACACCCAGACACCCGAACCCATCACCGCCTCCGCAAGCCAGAAGAATGAGGCCATTGAGCAGGTCCGCGAGGCGAACCCCGACCACCTGGGTGAGGGGCTGGTGTACAAGCAGCCGGGGAAGAACGCGCAGGGCGAATACATCACACTCGGCGCGGACCCGGACTCGTCGCTGGCCAGCTACGAGGCGCCGAAGTGGGCGGCCGTGGGCGAGGCCTGGAGTGAAAAGCAGATGGCGCAGCTGCAGGTGCAGGCCGCGGACTTCGTCTACGCCCAGATTCTCTCTGGCCCGGCCCTGGGCGGCAGCCAGGCGGACATTGACCGCCAGGTCGAGCAGATGAGCGCGCAGTTCAGCAAGCTCGCCCAGGGGGAAGGGGCCAAGCAGACGCTGGCCACCGTGTTCGCACAGCCCATCAAGCAGAACCCGTTCCTGGTGTGGAGCGATGCGAAGGCGAACAACTTTTCCGGCTACCAGCCCTACCAGGACGCCGGATCCAGCCGCATGCTGAACCCCACGGTGAAGATCAAGTCCGCCCACTCCTACGACAAGGGCGAGGTGCTGGAGGACGGGAACACCGCCGAGATCAACGGGGCCACCGTCAACGTGGTGGCCAGCTTCGAATGGAAGCTGACCAAGGACGGCAAGCGGTACGCCAAGCCCATGGAACTGGAGTACGGGGTGCATTTCAGCAAGACCGAGCAGGACACCGGCCTGCACGGGGCCACCCTGGTCAATGGCGCCACCGACGCGAAGCCGAGGCCCGCGAAATTCTAGCCGGTTTCTGCTTCGGTTAAACACCACGGTCGCTGCCATGAACCCCGTGCGGGGGCCTGGCAACGACCGTGGCGTGCTTTAAGCTGCGGCCGCCCCTGGGCCGCGTGGATCTGCCGATCCGGGGGCTACTAGGAGGTCAAGCCTTCCACGTAGTCCTTGTTTTCTTCCATCCACTGCTTGATCAGTGGCGCGTAGTCATCGGTGTCATTCTCCACGAACAACAGGTTCTCCAGGTCGTAGAGCTGGTCCAGGCTCATCTCAAAGTCCTGCAGCCACTGGTTGACCTCGGGGAAGTCATCGGCAAACCCGGTACGGCTGTAGATGCTCAATTCCTCATCGGTATTCAGCACGCCCTTGGGGTCCTCCAGGTTCTTGAGCGGGAACTGGCTGTAGGCCCAGTGCGGCTGCCAGAGGGTCACCAGCACGTTCTCCTTCGCGGTGGTGGCCGCCTTCACCTCGGCGAGCATGGCCGCGGTCGAGCTGGTGGCAAACTCCATGTCCTGCAGCCCGTATGCGGGGATCACCTCGTTCTCCATGGAGTTCACGATGCCCGAGCCCGGTTCGATGCTCACGATCTTGTTGCCGAACAAGTCGGCCTTTTCGGCCAGCTCGTCAATCGAATCAATGGGCGCGTCCTCGTTCACCGCCAGGGTCAGGGCGGCGTTGCCCTCATCGTTCCAGACCCCCACCTTTTCCAGGTCATCCTCGTACTGCTCGATGAACGAGGCGTGGGTGATGGGCATCCACACGTCGGTGGTGAAGTCGTAGTCGCCCTGGGACAGTCCGGTCAGCGCGGGGGCCAGGTCCGCGTACTCCAGTTCGACGTCATAGCCCTTGTACTCCAGCACCGCCTCCCACAACAGGCTGGTGGCCAGCGCCTCATCCCAGCCGTTGAAGACGGCCAGCTTGATTTTCTTATCCGCATCATCCGCTCCGGCGGCACTGCACCCGGTCAGGGCCAGGGCTGAGGCGGCGGCGATGGCCGAGAGCTTCAGTGTGGTTTTCTGCATGGGCAAAAACATCCTTTCCAAGGGGGTGATATGAAAAAGGCCGCCGCCGGGTGAGCCCGCGGTAGGCGGGACCCGGCGGCGGCCGGGGGTCCAGTCGAACTGGACCACAAAAAGAACTTGGCAGGGGCTACTAGGAGGTCATGCCCTCAACGTAGTCCTTGTTGTCTTCCATCCACTGCTTGACCAGCGGCTGGTAGTCATCGGTGTCGTTCTCCACGAACAACAGGTTCTCCAGGTCGTAGAGCTTGTCCAGGTCCATCTTGAAGTCGCCCATCCACTTGGCGACCTCGGCGTGGTCCTCGGAGAAACCGTCACGCGCGTAGGTGTGCAGCGACTCGGTGCCGCCCAGCGCACCCTTGGGGTCTTCCAGGTTCTTGATCGGGAAGGAGGCGTAGGCCCAGTGCGGCTCCCAGAGGGTGACGACCACGTCTTCCTTCGCATCGGTCGCGGTCTTCAGCTCGGCCAGCATCGCGGAGGTGGAGCTGGTGGTGAAGTCCATGCCCTCCAGGCCGTACTCCGGGATCACCGAGGATTCCATGGTCTTGGTCAGCCCGGCGCCGGATTCAATGCCTACGATCTTGTTGCCGAACTTGTCGGCGTTATCGGCCAGCTCCTCCAGGGAGTTGATGTCCGAGTCCTTGTTGACCGCCACGGTCAGCTTCGACTCCTCGTTCCAGGCGCCCAGGTCCTCGATCTGGTCGCCGAACTTGTCGATGTAGTCCTTGTGGGTCACCGGCAGCCACACGTCGGTGGTCAGATCGTAGTCGCCCTGGGACAGGCCGGTGAACAGCGGCGCGACGTCCGAGTACTCCAGCTTCACGTCGTAGCCCTTCTCCTCCAGCACCGCCTTCCACAGCTCACTGGTCGCGATGCCCTCATCCCAGCCGTTGAACACGGCGATGGTCAGTTCCTTGTCATTGCCCTCGGCCTGGTTCCCGCCGTCGCTGCCGCAGGCGGTCAGTGACAGGGCGGCCGCGGCGGTGAGGGCGCCGAACTTCAGCAGACGATTCTTCATCATGAGTGTTATCCCTTTCCGTGGCGCAACGGTCTTTCCGCAGCGCCACCGGCACCGTTGCCGGTGCCCGCGGCGGGATCGGTGTGTGGCCGGATCCCGCCGGTCAGTTCTTCAGTACAGGTCAAAGCTGCAGTGCGTGGTGCCCTTAGGCGGCCAGCTCCTGCTGCCTGGCGGTCTTGGCCGCCTTGCGCTTCTTCATCAGCAGGGCGAACAGGCCCGAGCGCTTGCCGAACGCGTTGGTCAGCCGGTCCAGGATCATCGCCAGGATCACCACGGCCAGCCCGGCCTCGACGCCCAGGGCCGTATCCAGGCGGGAGAGCGAGGCGATCACGTCGCCACCCAGGCCGCCGGCGCCGACCATGCCGGCGATCACGACCATGGACAGGGCCAGCATGATGACCTGGTTGACCCCGGCCATGATGGTCGGCAGCGCCAACGGCAGCTCGATCTGGCGCATGATGCGCCCGGGGGAGGAGCCGAAGGCCTGCCCGGCCTCCACCACTTCCTTGTCTACCGAGCGGATGCCCAGTTCGGTGAAGCGCACGCCCGGCGCCAGGGCGAAGATGATGGTGGCCACGATGCCCGGGGCCACCCCGACGCGGAAGAGCATCAGCGCCGGGATCAGGTACACGAACGCCGGCATGGTCTGCAGGAAGTCCAGCACCGGGCGGATCACGTTGGAGAACGCGTGGGACTTGGCCGCCCAGATGCCCAGCGGCAGCGCGATCACCAGCGCCCAGAACGTGGCCACCAGCACCAGGGCCAGGGTGACCATGGCGTTGGACCACTGGTCCATGGCCACGATCAACAGCAGCCCGATCACCGAGCCGAGCATGAACTGCCAGCCGCGGGCCAGCAGCGCGATCAGCGCCACAATGATGGTGATGACCCAGAACGGGGGAGTGGAGAGCACCACTTCCACCGCGTCATACATTTCCACGAAGATCGCGCGCAGTACCCGGAACAGTCCGTCCAGGTTCTTCACGATCCAGTCAACGCCGTCCTCGGCCACGTCTCCGACGGGGATACGGAATTCCACTAGTTCACCTCCGGGCTGCTCATCAGCGCTTGTTCAACCACATCGCTGGGCAGCGGCTTGTCCAGGATCGTCATCTCCTCGGTGGGCGGGTTGGTCTGGGCCAGAGCGGCCAGCAGGGTCACCCGCGGGATCACCCCGAGCAGGCGGTGCTCGGCATCGGTGACCGCCACCGGCAGCCGGGACTCGACCGAGGGGACGAACAGGTCCACCAGCGGGGTGTCCCGGTCCACGGTCTCCAGCTTCTGGATCTTGGCCTCGATCGAACTTTCCCCGGCGCGCACCAGCTTGAGCGCATCACGGTCGGTGATCATCCCCAACACCGTCCGGTCCCGGCCGGTGACGATCGCGGCGGAGAGGAACTGGTCGCGCATGGTGCGCAGCGCCGAGCGCGGTCCGGCGTTGGCCTGGATCACCGCGCGGGTCGGCTCCATCACCGAGGAGGCGGTCAGCACCCGGGCGCGGTCCACGTCCTGCACGAACTGGGCCACGTAGTCGTTGGCCGGGTCGGTGAGGATCTCCTCCGGGGTGCCCACCTGCACGATCTGCCCGTCGCGCATCACCGCGATCCGGTCCCCGAGGAACATGGCCTCGTTCAGGTCGTGGGTGATGAACACGATGGTCTTGTTCAAGGTGGCCTGCAGCTCGACCAGCTGCTCCTGCATTTCGCGGCGGATCAACGGGTCCAGGGCCGAGAAGGCCTCATCCATCAGCAGCAGGTCGGTGTCGGCCGCCAGCGCGCGGGCGATGCCCACACGCTGCTGCATGCCGCCGGAAAGCTCCGAGGGCATCTTCTCGCCCCAGCCATCCAGGCCCACCATCTTCAGCATCTTCGCGGCCGAGGCCAAGCGTTCGCTCTTGCCCACGCCCTGCTGTTCCAGCGGGTAGGCCACGTTCTCCAGCACGGTGCGGTGCGGCAGCAGCGCGAAGTGCTGGAAGACCATCGAGACCCGCTTGCGGCGCACCTCACGCAGATGCTTGGCCGAAATCCCGGTGATCTTGTCCCCACCCAGGCTCACGGTGCCGTCGGTGGCATCCCACAAACCGTTCAGGGTGCGGATCAGGGTCGATTTGCCGGAGCCCGAAAGGCCCATGACAACAAAGATTTCGCCTTCCTTGACTTCGAAGGAGGCATCGATGACAGCTGCGGTCGTGTGGGAGGGCAATTGGTCCCTCGTCGAGCCAGCTTTAAGCTTTTTGACCGCTTCTTTCGGTTTACGGCCGAAGACCTTGTACAGGTTCTCGACCTTCACGGCGATATTGGTGGTCATGTTCTCCACTGCCCGCCTGGCGCCCATCGGGCGTCACGGGCTGGTAGCGGGCCGCAGGATTTTGGCGCCCGACAACGTGCCCGGCGGAACTGAAAAATGCGAGTGTTCATCCTGACTGACGCGGCCCAAATCAGTAACTTCTGGACCGCGTATGGCCCTTGGTTTCCTTGCTGGCGGTCGTGTCGGACGCGTCGCCGCCAATAACCGAGCGTAACAAGATCAAACGAAAAAGCACACTTTGACCGGCACCATTCCCCTCGAAATATGTCCAAGTGTAAGCAGGCTTTTCCGCAGAATGACGCGGCAAAAGAGGTTGTTATGGAAATGTTATGGATCACTATCCACAACTGGTCGCCTTCGCCGTCGGGGGAACGTGCCCGCGCACATACTGGTCACACGGTTTCCCACTTCACCGGCAGGGGGCAGACATGGACAACCACAACCAGCGGCTGGGGGTGCGCGGGGAGAGCATTGCGGCGGCCTTCTTGGCCAGCCGGGGCCACGAGGTCATGGCGCGGAATTGGCGCTGTAAGCGGGGCGAATTGGACCTGGTGACCCGAAGCGGTGGACACATAATGGCTATCGAAGTCAAAACTCGAACCAACGAGAAATTCGGCAGCGCTTTTGACGCAATTTCCCGGCAAAAGTACGAGCGAATCCAGCGCCTATTGCTCGAATGGTCCAGGGAAAAGCGAATATGGTTGCCCGAACTAAGGGTGGATGTGATCTGCATTTACCCCGAACCCGGCGGCTGGCGGATCGAGCACCACCAGCGGGTGGCGTCATGACGCTGGCACGCACGCGCTGCGTGGCCCTGGCCGGGCTGGGCGGCGCAATGGTGGAGGTCGAGGCGGATCTGGGCAACGGCATCCCGGGCTTCGTGATCCTGGGGTTGCCCGACGCGGCGCTGCGCGAGGCCCGCGAACGGATCAAGGCCGCGGCCCGCAACACCGGCATCGCACTGGCCAACCGGAAACTGACCGTGAACCTGTCCCCGGCGACCATGCACAAGCAGGGTTCCGGTTTCGATCTGGCCATCGTGCTGGCCGCGCTGAGCGCCGACCGGCAAATCAGCGCCTGCCCGCACAGCGTATTCCTGGCCGAACTCGGACTGGATGGGACCCTGCGTCCCATCCCGGGCATCCTGCCTGCGGTGCGCCTGGCCATGGCCGCCGGTGCCACGCGTTTCTGGGTGGCGCAACAGAACGCCGCGGAGGCGCGGCTGGTTCCCGGGGCCATCGTGGACTGCGCCGAACACTTGGGCCAGGTGCTTGAACGCTTCGGCGCCCCGGCCGAGCACCTTTCGGTCCGCGCCCGGCACCAGCCGAGCCAGGCGGTTACCGTGCCGGCCGCGCCCACCGTGCCGGACCTGGCCGAAGTCAATGGCCAGCAGGAGGCCCGCGTGGCCCTGGAGCTGGCGGCCGTGGGCGGGCACCACTTGCTGATGACAGGACCGGCCGGCGTCGGCAAGACCCTGCTGGCCCGCTGCCTGCCCGGCATCCTCCCGCCGCTGGATGATGCGGCGGCGCTGGATGCCACCGCGATCCGCTCCATCACCGAGCAGGCCGGCAACGAGTTCACCTCCCTGCAGTACACGCCGCCGTTTATTGCCCCGCACCACACCGCATCCACCGTCTCCCTGCTCGGCGGTGGGACCAGGAGCATCCACGTGGGAGCCGTGACCCGCGCCCACCGCGGTGTCCTGTTCCTGGATGAGGCTCCCGAATTTCCCTCCGGCGTGCTGGACGCGCTGCGCCAACCGCTGGAGGACGGATACGTGAACATCGCCCGGGCCAAACTTCATGCCCAGCTGCCGGCCCGGTTCCAGCTGCTGCTGGCCGCCAACCCCTGCCCCTGCGGCCGCAACTACGGGACGGGACTGGCCTGCACCTGCACCCCCATGCAGCGCCGCCGCTACTTCAGTCGGCTCTCCGGTCCCATCCTGGACCGCATCGACCTGCAGCTGCAGCTGAACCCGGTCCCGGCCGCGACCCTGCTGGGCAAACAACGCAACGAATCCAGCGCCCAGGTCCGCCAACGCGTGCTCGCTGCCCGGGAACGCTGTGCCCAACGCCTGGCGCCGTGGAACATCCGCACGAATGCCGCCATCCCCTCCGAGATCCTGCGCCACGAACTGCCCTACCACCGGCAGGTGCGCGGGCGTCTGGAGCAGCTGGCCACCCGCGCCCAACTCTCTGCACGGGGGATGGCCCGCGTGCTGCGCGTCGCCTGGAGCATCACCGACCTTGAAGGTGGGGCGACTCCCACGGTCGATGACCTTGAACTTGCCGTACACCTGCGACAGAAAATAGAAAGTTGAGCCCAGCCATGTACGCCGAGCACGATGCGGCCGCCGAACGCCGCTACACCGACCTCAGCTTTCTCATCGAAGCCAACGACCACATCGCCGGGGCGTTGCTGAGCCTGCTCGACGCCGGTGAAGCTCTGGAACTGATCCGTCGGCAGGACTGGTACCCGAAAGATCTGGAATCCCGGGTCCACCAGGCCCTGGGCATCAGCACCCACAGCGACCACAGCTTCAGCTTCACCTCGGCGCTACGACGCTGGCGCAAGCGCCTGCCCTATCTGCCAGCGGCCGACTCCCAGCTGGAACTGATGCGCCGCAACAATGGGGGACTGATCCTTCCCGGCGATCCCGGCTGGCCGGCCCAAATCAACGACCTGGGTTTCGGGGCGCCGATCTGCCTGTGGTGGCGTGCGAAGAACCCGGAGCTGCTGATGACCCAAGACCTCGAAACCAGCGTTGCCATCGTGGGCTCCCGGGACAGCAGCGACTACGGGAACCAGGCCACCAGCCAGCTGGCCACCGGGCTGCGGCAGGCCGGAGCCACCATCATCAGCGGCGGCGCCTATGGGATTGACGCCTGCGCCCACCGCGCGGCGCTGCAGGTCGAGGAAGCGTTGGCGGAAACCCCACCGACCATCGCCATCCTGGCCGGGGGACTGGATCGTCTCTACCCCAGCGGCAATCACAATCTGCTGCGCACCATCATCGACCGAGGCCTGCTGCTTTCCGAGGTGCCGCCGGGTACGGCGCCCACCCGTTTTAGGTTCCTGAATCGCAACCGCCTGATCGCAGGATTCGCGCAATTGGTGGTGGTCACCGAAGCCCGCTTCCGCTCCGGGGCCCTGAACACCGCGCGCCAGGCGGTGGATCTTGGCCGGGAGGTTGCCGCACTGCCCGGCAGCGTATTCTCACCCAACTCCGTTGGCACGCACCGGCTGATTCGCGCCGGCGAAGCCGGGCTGGTCACCAATGTCGAAGACGCCCTGGAACTGCTGCCCGCCTTATCCGTAACAGCCAGGACAGGGGCGGCAAATGAAGAACCGGCCCGAGTCACCGACGGGCTAAACGGGCCGCAGAACCTCATCCTGGATGTGTTGCCGCGCCGCGGGGCCAAGCTGGTTGATGAACTCTGTGCCCTCAGCGGGCTGCCGGCGATCGACACCATCCGGGCGCTGAGCATTCTGGAGGGGCGTGGGCAGGCCCGGCAGGAAGGATTCGGGTGGAAACGCATAGGCGCCTAGCCCCGCTAACCAAGGTCGCAGCAAGGGGCTTTTGCAGTATGTGACAAGCGTGGCTAGTGGTTCCCGGGCAATCCGTAGGCGAGGTACCGGTCCGGTTTGTCCCGTTCCTCGATCCGAAACAGCGGGGGCAGACCTGGGGCTTCCAGCACTTGGATCTGCTCGGTGAGTAGTTCACCGGTTACCACCAAAACCCCGGTGAAGTCCCAATCACTGGTGAACCAGTGTCGGAGGCATTCCAGAAGTTGCCGGTTGAGGTCGCTTCCGTCCCTGGGGCCGCGAGTCCAGAAGTAGACGGCGGCTTCAAAGTCCTTCCACCCCTTTTCACCCAGTGCAGTGATCTTCGCGGTCGAGAACATGGACGCATCCGTCGGCATGACGTAGACGCAGCCCAGGCAGAGCTTCTGGTCGTGGGTCATGACCGTGTAGGTGTAGGCCCTGTTCTCGGAGTGACGTTCTTCCAGTCGCGCGAGATCCTGATGGTTGTCCTCGACCGTGAACCCATCTTCCGGCCAGCCGGTCTGCTCCCAGTCCCGCAAGAAGTCCTTGCGCTCCATGACGGCCTCATAGTCCAGCTGCGCATCGGTGGCTCGAATAGGTCGCAGTAAGAAACTCTCGGTCACCAGTTCATCTGGGGCCTCAAAGCCACTGTTGTGAAACGCCACTGCTCCTCCTAATCCCCACACGGAATGAGAACCTCGCGACCCGTTACCCGCTGATCCGGATCCATGATGTCTCGCATCGTAGCGCAGCGTGACGTTCGATGGGCCCGTCCCATCCTGCCGGCGGCCAGATGGGTCGTCGTGGCAGATGCGGCAAGAGAGGTAGGGGAACCGTCCCGGAAAGTGTCCCCGGCGCGAGGTACATTGAATCTGATGAGTGAAGAACACGAAGTCGAGCCATCGGCCACCGCAGCGCCGCAGATCGACCTGGTAATCCTGCAACACCTGGAGGACTACCTGGGCTATCTGCTGTACCAGCGCGGGCGCAGCGAGAACACCGTGCGTGCCTACGAAACGGACCTTCGCTCACTCTTTGTCTTCCTCGCCAGCCAACAGGTCACCGGTTTGGACCAGGTGACGATCGAAGACCTGCGTGGCTGGCTCGTGCGGATGCAGGAAGAGGGCCTGGGCCGCACCACCATGGCCCGCAGGATTTCGGCGGTTAAGAACTTCTTCGTCTGGGCGGACCGGCAAGATCTCATCGCCGAGGACCCCGCGCTCAGGCTCCAGGCACCCAAGAAGGAACGCCGCCTGCCGCACGTTCTGCAAGCTGGACAAGTCGAACGGCTGCTGACTGACATCAAGGAACCCCGTACGGCACCGTCGACGTCGCCTCGGACCTCAGTGGATAATCCAGCGGGCGAGGACGGCGCCGCGCCCAGCGAAAAGGATGCGGCCCTGGCCATACGCAACCAGGTCATTGGCGAGCTGCTCTACGCCAGCGGGCTGCGCATCAGCGAACTGGTGTCGCTCGACGTGGGCGACGTGGACTTTGAGCGGCGTGCCTTGCGGGTTCTTGGTAAGGGCAACAAGGAGCGCATGGTGCCCTTCGGGATTCCGGCCCAGCGGGCACTGGAGTTCTGGCTGCGGCAGGCCCGAGAGGTCCTCGCCTCCGCCGATGCCGAGAACGCGTTGCTGATCGGTGCCCGCGGCGGGCGGCTGAACGTACGCCAGGCACGCAAGGTAATATCCGACGCCCTGAACAGGCTGGGGGATACCTCGGCCAGTGGCCCGCACGCCCTGCGGCACACGGTGGCCACGCACCTGCTCGACGGTGGGGCAGACCTGCGCGCCGTTCAGGAATTCTTGGGTCACTCCTCGCTGGCCACCACCCAGCTGTACACGCATGTCTCGGTGGATCGACTGCGCCAGAGCTACCAGCAGGCACACCCCCGGGCCTGACGATTCACCGAGTGTTTACCCGGAAGTAGGCTTTGGCTGGCGAAAACACCAGGCTTTCAGGCAAGATAGAACTAGCACATTAAGAAATGCTGAATCTGTTGCGGTTGACGTAGGGGAAGACGATCAACAGGTAACGGAGGATGGCATGTCTGCGTCAATGACCAGGGGAGTTGTGTTCATTCACTCGGCCCCTGCCGCGCTATGCCCGCATCTGGAGTGGGCTATCGGGTCGGTGCTCGAACAGCCAGTCCGCTTGGACTGGACCGAGCAGGAAGCCGCACCCGGACTTCGTCGCGCCGAAATTCAGTGGACCGCCCCGCAGGGCACCGGTGCCATCTTGGCATCCGCCATGCGCGGCTGGCAGCACCTGCGCTTTGAAATCACCGAGGAACCCAGCCAAGGCTGCGACGGCAGCCGCTGGTCCTTCACCCCGGAACTGGGAATTTTCCACGCCACCGTTGATACCGCCGGCAACATCATGGTCAGCGAGGATCGCATCCGCTGGGCCTACGAAAAGGGCGACGGGAACCCCTCGGTCTTCTACCAGGAGATGTCCATTGCCCTCGGCGAGGCGTGGGACGAAGAGCTCGAACCCTTCCGCCACGCCGGCGACGGCGCCCCGGTGCGTTGGCTCAACCAGGTCGTCTAACGACAGACCCGTGCTTTCGCTAGTGGTGCAAACCGCTAGTTATCAAGTCTCCGAGTGAGTTGTCACTGTTTTACCAGCACTGCTTGTTTGCCGCTAAGCCGGTAACGGCACGAGGGAGACCCGCATCGGGTCTACCTCGTGCCGTTTTGCATTTTCGTGAAGTCGCCATTCGCTGGCGGTAAGCGCTGTTTCAGGAACGCCTGAGTTCGGTCAGCGGATCACGTCGAAGACGTTCTTCTGGATGCCGTTGGAGTAGGACTCCGACTCCACCAGTTGCAGCCTCTGGGCCTCCAGGGGCTTGTCGCTGAACAGCCGCAGGCCCTCGCCGAGCAGGACCGGGAAGACCAGCAGGTGGTAGCGGTCCACCAGGCGGTGTTCCTGCAGGCAGTGCACCAGGGTGCCGCTGCCGTGCACGATGATGGGCCCGCCGTCCCCGGCCCGCAGCCGGGCCACATCGGCCATGGAGCGCAGGATGGTGGTCTGGCCCCAGTTCTCCACCAGGTCGCGTTCCTCCAGCGTCGTGGAGACCACGTACTTGGGCTGGTCGTTGTAGTCGGCGAACTCCTCGTCCATGTCCGGCCAGACCTTACTGAACTCCTGGTAGGTCCTCCGCCCCAGCAGCATGGCGGTGGCGTCGGACTGTTCGATGGCCTTCAGCTCGTAGGCGGCCTCATCGGGTTGCACCAGGTTGAAGGTCCAGCCCGAATGCCGGTAGCCGCTCTCCCCACCGGGGGCCTGCATGACGCCGTCGAGGGAGATGAGGGTGGTGACGATGAGGGTACGCATCCTAAGCCTTCCGCACGTGAACGTTTCCTGCGGCTGACCGTGGCAGCCGGGTCCGGTGCTCCCAAACTACCGGGCGCGCCCCGCCTTGGGAAGGGGATCCAGCCCGGCTGGAGGCGGTCGCTCCCGCCCCTGGTGGAGATGCCAAAGGGCGGCCGGCTCCCGTGCTCGGGATCCGGCCGCCCTTGTACTGGCGTGGGTGCCTGATGCAGCTAGATGCTGCGGATGGCCACGACGGCATTGTGCCCGCCGAAGCCGAAGGAGTTGTTCAGCGCCACGATCGAGCCCTCGCGCAGTTCCTGCGGCTGGCCGGTGACGACCTTCAGCGGGATGTCCGGGTCCTGGTTCTCCAGGTTGATGGTCACCGGGGTCTTGCGGTGGTAGACCGCCAGGGTGGAGAGCACCGACTCCACGGCGCCGGAGGCGCCGAGCAGGTGGCCCATCTGCGACTTGGTGGCCGAAACCCACACGTCATCCAGCGCATCGCCCAGGGCGGCGCGCAGCGCGGTGTACTCTGGCTTGTCGCCCACCGGGGTGGAGGTGGCATGCGCGTTGACGTGCACGACGTCCTCGGGCTGGATGCGCCCGTCGAACATGGCGGCCTTCAGCGCGCGGGTGGCGCCCAGCCCTTCCGGGTCCGGGGCGGTGATGTGGAACGCGTCGGCGGTCACCGAGGAGCCGGCCAGTTCGGCGTAGATGCGTGCGCCGCGGGCCAGGGCGTGTTCCTCGGCCTCCAGCACCAGGGCGCCGGCACCCTCGCCCATGACGAAGCCGTCACGGTCCAGGTCGTAGGGGCGCGAGGCGCGCTGCGGGTCGTCGTTGCGCTTGGACAGGGCCTGCATGGAGGCGAACGCGGCGATCGGCATCGGGTGGATGGCCGCCTCGGCGCCGCCGACCATGACCACATCGGCCTTGCCGTTGCGGATCAAATCCAGGCCCACGTGCATGGCCTCGGTGCCCGAGGCGCAGGCGGAGACCGGGGTGTGCGCCCCGCCCTTCGCGCCCAGGTCCAGGGAGACGGCGGCGGCCGGGCCGTTGGGCATCAGCATCGGCACGGTCATCGGCAGCACGCGGCGCGGGCCCTTGGCCTTGAGCGTGTCCCAGGCGTCCAGCAGCGTCCACACCCCGCCGATGCCGGTGGCGAAGGCGACCGAGAGGCGGTCCGGGTCGACCTCTTCCAGGCCCGAGTCCTTCCAGGCCTCACGGGAGGCGACCACGGCGAACTGGGTGGAGGGGTCCATGCGCTTCATCTCCACGCGGGAGAGGGTTTCGCTGGCCGGGTTCGAGGCGCGCGCGGCGAAGGTCACCGGCAGCTGGTATTCCTCGACCCACTCGTCGGTGAGGGTGGCGGCGCCGGAGACGCCCTTGAGGGAATTGGCCCACAGGGTGGGGACATCCCCGCCAATGGGGGTGGTGGCTCCCAGGCCGGTGATCACTACTTTGCGCGCCATCGTCTAACTCTCTACTGGGCGGGAAAACAAAAATCAGGGGGTGGGGCCGCTCACGGCCCACGTGCGTGGAAGGGTCGCTGCCACGCTCAGCGGCGGACGTGGTCCGGCAGGTAGCTACTGTGCTGCCGGACCACGTCGCGCGGTGCGCCGGTACGTCG
This sequence comes from Glutamicibacter sp. V16R2B1, assembly GCF_005774635.1. NCBI lineage: Bacteria > Bacillati > Actinomycetota > Actinomycetes > Micrococcales > Micrococcaceae > Glutamicibacter > Glutamicibacter sp. V16R2B1. Next base: position 5,264 of record NZ_VATX01000026.1, on the reverse strand, counting down.
CTGCACCGGCGTGCGGCACTAGGCCTGGGCCGAAACGATGAAGTTGACGGCGTCGCCCACGGTCTTGAGGTTCTTGACTTCCTCGTCCGGGATCTTCACGTCGAACTTCTCTTCGGCGTTGACCACGATGGTCATCATCGAGATCGAGTCGATGTCCAGGTCCTCGGTGAAGGACTTGTCCAGCTGCACGTCTGCTTCGTCCAGGCCGGTCTCTTCGTTCACGATCTCGGCGAGGCCCGCCAGAATTTCTTCGTTGCTAGCCATGAAAGGCTCCTTTTCTTGTGTTGTGCCGGTACAACCGACGATGACTGGGCGGCACCGTCATCCCCGCCGGATCGCTCCGGGGCTGGGGGATGCCACCCGGCTTGGTGAAAACTTCACGTTGCCGTCAACTGTTTAGTTTATGGCAGTCGCACGACCTGGGCGCCAAAGACAAGCCCGGCGCCGAAGCCGATTTGCAGGCCCAGCCCGCCGCAGACCTCCGGGTGTTCGCGGCGCATCCGGTCCATGGCCATCGGGATGGAGGCCGCGGAGGTGTTCCCGTTCTCGGCGATGTCCCGGGCCACGATCACCGAGTCGGGCAGCTTCAGCTGCTTGACCATCTCGTCGATGATGCGCATGTTCGCCTGGTGCGGCAGGAACGCGGCCAGGTCGCTGGCCTCGATCCCGGCCTCGGTCAAGGCCTTGCGGGCCATCTTCGCCATCTCCCACACCGCCCAGCGGAACACGGTCTGCCCGTCCTGGCGCAGCGTCGGCCAGCGCGGGGAGTCCGGCTGGGCGGCGTCGGCGCCTTCGCCCTGCGGGTCGGCGTCGCCCGCCCCGGCGGCCAAGGCCGAACCCAGCAGGCCTTCGCGCAGCTCCACCTGGGAGTGGGTCATGCCGATCGCGGACCACTTCGAGCCGTCCGAGCCCCACACCGAGGGGGAGATCCCCGGGGTGTCGCTGGCGCCGATGATCACCGCGCCGGCCCCGTCCCCGAGCAGGAAGGAGATGGTGCGTTCATGGTTGTCGATGTAGTCCGAGAGCTTCTCCGCGCCGATCACCAGCACGTTCTGCGCCAGCCCGGAACGCACCAGCGCATCGGCCTGGGCGACCCCGTAGCAGTAGCCGGCGCAGGCGGCGGAGATGTCATAGGCCGGGGCCGGGGTCATCCCCAGCGCGTCGGCCACCGCCGCGGCCGCGGAGGGGGTGGCGTGCGGGAAGGTGACGGTGGCGACGATGACCGCGTCGATCTGTCCCGGCGCCAGGCCGGTGTCGGCCAGGGCCGCCTGCCCGGCGGCCACGCACATGTCCAGCAGCGAGGTGTTCTCATCCGCCCGGTAGCGGGTGATGATCCCGGTGCGCTGGCGGATCCACTCATCGGAGGAATCGATCCACTGGCACACGTCCTGGTTGGTCACCACCACGGTGGGCCGGTAGCTTCCGGTGCCCAGGATGCGGCTGTGGGCGTTTGGTGTCACCTGGTTCAGCACAGCGCTCATGTTCTCTTCTTTCCTCGCCACGTCGTATCGGTTCGCAGGAACCGGGTTAGGCCACGTGCTCGTTGACGAACTTGCGGGCGTCCTCCAGGTCCTCGGGGGACTTCAGCGCCAGGGTCTTCACGCCCTTCAGCCCGCGGCGGGCCAGGCCCACCAGGGTGCCGGCCGGGGCCAGCTCCAGGATGCCGGTCACGCCCATGGCGGCCAGCTGCTCCATGCACTGGTCCCAGCGCACCGGGCGGGAGACCTGGGCGACCAGCGACTGAAGGTTCGCCTTGCCGTCGGCCACCGGCTTACCGTCGTAGTTCGACAGCAGCGGCACGGCCGGGTCGGCCGGGTCCAGCTTGGCCGACAGCTCCTTCAGCACGCCCACGGCCGGGGCCATGTGCTCGGTGTGGAATGCCCCGGCAACCTTCAGCGGGATGACCCGGGCCTTGGCCGGCGGGTTCTCGCTCAGCGCGTTGATCTGCTCCATGGTGCCGGCGGCCAGGCGGCCAGCACCTCCTGCGGGTCCCCGCCGAGCACGGCGGCCATGCCGGTGGGCTGTTCGGCGGCGGCCTCGGCCATCGCGTTGGCGCGTTCGCGCACGAAGGTCATCGCATCGCCCTCGCTCAGCGCCCCGGCCAGGGCGGAGGCGGTGATTTCCCCGACCGAGTGCCCGGCCAGCACGGTGTTCGGCGGCAGGGTGTCACCCAGCAGCGCGCGGGCGGTGACCAGCCCGGCGGCCACGATCAGCGGCTGGGCCACCGCGGTGTCCTTGATGGTCTCCTCATCGGATTCGGTGCCGTGGGCGATCAGGTCGCGGTCGGTGATCACCGACAGGTCCTGCAGATGGTCGCGCACACCGGCCACATGCAGCCAGTCGTTCAAGAATCCTGGGGTCTGGGAGCCCTGTCCCGGGCATACAATTGCTAGCACTCTTACAGCTTTCCAAATTGGGGGCGGGTTGCGCTCATCATTTCGGCACCAAGCTGGCCGAACCTCTTTGTAGGAAGTCTACAAAACCAGTGGGGCCGCTGTCGAAGGAAACCCGCCAATTTCGGCAGATGACACCCCCGGCATGTGTGCGCACCCTCCAAAGCTGCCCCATCCGGCCGTGACGCTGGGCGGCCTCCCGTGCTTCGGGTCAGCGGCGGCGGTTTAGCGTCGGGCGTCACGCAGCCGCCCGACCATCAGCGCGGTCTGCAGCACGAACGCGTCGCGGGGGACCAGCGGGTCCCACCCGGTCACCTCGCTCACGCGCTTGAGCCGGTAGCGCACCGTGTTGGCGTGCACGAACAGTTCCCGGGCCGTGCCCTCCAGCGAGTGCCCCAGCGCCAGGTAGCTGGCCAGGGTTTCGGTCAGCGCGTTCGCCGCGTGCTGCAGCGGCTGGTAGACCCGCTCATGCAGCGCGTCCGCGGCCAGCTGGTCCCCGTTGACCACCCGTTCGGGCAGCAGGTCATCGGCGGCGATCGGACACGGCGCCTCCGGCCAGGCGGCGGCCGCGGCGTACCCGGCCATCGCGGCCGTGGCCCCGTAGTGCATTTCCTTCACCGTGGGTGCCAACGGGGAGTAGACCACCGGCCCCTCACCGAACAGCCGGCCGAGCCGGCCCAGGTCCATCTCCTCGAACTTGGTGTCCGAGAGCATCAGGATCGACCGGTCCCCGAGGATCCCCACCAGCGAGTCCCGCCCGTAGCGGGTGGCGACCCGGCGCAGCGCGGAGACGAAGTTCACTGGGGGAGAGGAGGGGGTGGTGCCCACCATGATGCGGATGTTTGCCTGGGAGCGCCAGCCGATCGCGGCGAAGCGGGAGGAGAGCGAGTCCTGGGATTCGCCGTGCAGCACCGCGTCCACCACGTGCGCCTCCAGGCGCGAATCCCACGCCCCGCGGGTCTCCGCGGCCCGGGCGTACACGTCGGCGGCGGCGAACGCGACCTCCCGCGAGTAGCGCAGCACCGCCTCGCGCACCTGGCCCTGTTCGGATTCGGCGACGATGTCCGGCACCTGGGATTCAACGACCTCCACGATGGTGCGCAGCAGCGCGAGTGCCTTTTGCAGGCTGATGGAGCGGGTCAGCTCGGTGGGCGCGGCCCCGAACACGTCGGTCATCACCCAGGCCGGGGTGGATTCGGGGTGTTCGTACCAGTTCACGAACGTGGAGATGCCCTTTTGGGCCACCAGGCCCAGGGCGGCGCGTTCCTCCGGGGCCAGGGAGCGGTACCAGGGCAGGGACTGGTCCAGGTACTTCAGCGCCGCGGTGGACAGCACCCCCAGGTGGGACTTGAGTCGCTTGATGGTCTCCGGGCTCGGCTTGGCCAGCCGGCTGGGCCGTCCGCGCTGCAGCGAAGCTTCGGCCGTTTCATTCATGTCTATGAGCATATCGGTTCGATGCGCGGGCCACGTGTGCCAAGCGGTTTCTGAGCTTGGGAAGCGGGCAGTCGGCACCCCCGCTGCCGTGGTGGCCGGGCAAATGGGAAACGGTGGCCACACGCTCCTTCACGGGGAAGGGGTGTGGCCACCGTTTGCCGGGAGTCCCGCCGGTTGAACCGGTGGGTGGGTGGTTAGGCGTCGCCGCCAGCGTTGCCCGAACGTCCCGCGTTGGGGTTGTTCAGGTCATACTTCTGATGCGCCTTGATCGGGGTATCGGCCGGGATCTCGCCCCGCTCAGCCAACGCCTGCAGGGTCTTGACGACCAGGGAATGCGCGTCGATCTTGAAGAACCGGCGCGCCGCGGCCCGGGTATCACTAAACCCAAACCCGTCCGCTCCCAGGGTGTGGTACTCACCGGGCACGTAGGGGCGCACCTGTTCAAGCACCGCCCGCTGGTAATCACTGGTCGCGATCACCGGGCCGGTCGCCGATTCCAGCTGACCGGTCAGGTACGGGGTCGGACGGGTAGCACCCGGGTCTTCCATGATGACCTGGTCGCAGTGCTGACCTTCCCGGGCCAACTCGTTCCACGAGGTCACCGACCACACATCGGCAGACACTCCCCATTCGGTGGCCAGGATGTCCTGGGCTTCCAACGCCCACGGCACCGCGACCCCCGAGGCCAGCAGCTGGGCGCGCGGCCCGTCAATCGAGGCTTCCTTGAGCAGGTAAATGCCCCTGATGATCCCCTCAACATCCACGTTTTCCGGCTCGGCAGGCTGGATGATCGGCTCGTTGTACACCGTCAGGTAGTACATCACGTTCGGATCCGGGTGTTCCCCGCCATACATGCGCTCCAGGCCCGAACGCATGATGTGCCCGATCTCGTACCCGTAGGCCGGGTCGTAGGCCACCACCGCCGGGTTGGTCAACGCCAGCAGCGGGGAATGCCCATCAGCGTGCTGCAGCCCCTCACCGGTCAGCGTGGTGCGTCCAGCGGTCGCGCCGATCACGAACCCGCGGGTCATCTGATCCGCTGCCGCCCAGAACGCGTCCCCGGTGCGCTGGAACCCGAACATCGAGTAGAACACGTAGATCGGGATCAACGCTTCCCCGTGGGTGGCATACGAGGTCCCGGCCGCGGTGAACGAGGCCACCGCCCCGGCCTCGTTGATCCCGGGATGGATCAACTGCCCCGAGGCCGATTCCTTGTACGCCAGCACCAGGTCACGGTCCACCGACAGGTAGTTCTGCCCGGCCGGGTTATAGATCTTCTTCGTGGGGAAGAACGAGTCCATCCCGAACGTGCGCGACTCATCCGGGACGATCGGCACGATCCGGTGCCCGAAGTCCTTATCCCGCATCAAGTCCTTCAGCAAACGCACGAACGCCATCGTGGTCGCCGCCATCTGCTTGCCCGACCCGCGCTTGGCG
>NZ_VATX01000025.1:0-20277 GCF_005774635.1 Glutamicibacter sp. V16R2B1 | reverse complement strand
ACCGGTTGGAAACGGAGCCTTTCACGTACCCGGGAAGAGTATTCACAGCTGGCTGGTCATGGCTCCGGGCTGTGGGCCGCCGCAGTCGCGAGCGCGCAGCGCTCGAGCCAATCGCTGAGCAGGCCCCGGATCAGCGCGGGCTGCTCATGAATCAGCGCGTGCCCCGCATTCTCGATCACGCACAAGGTGGCGTGCGGGTAGTGCTTCGGCAATTCCAGGGCATCCACGTACCCCACGACCGAATCGTGCCGGGCGGCCACCACCAGGCTCGGCCCGTCGTCGTAGGTTCTGCTTCCCACATCCACGCTCCAGCGGGAGAAGATCCGTCCCAGCGCCTCCTCGTCCACCGATAGCGTCCCGGGCCGGATGTCTTCACGGTACCGTCGGGCGGAATCCCGGGTCTGCACCACAAAATAATCGGCGAACCCCTGGCGCTCTTCGGCCGACAATTCCTCTTCGGTTCCCGGCTCCCGGAACAGGACCTGCTGGGGCGGAGCCTGGCTGGTGCTCTCGCCAATCGGGGCGAACAGCGCCATGCCGCCAATCAGTTCGGGATACCTGCCGGCCAGGCCCCGAGCGAGGTACGCCCCATAGGAGTGCCCGAGCAAAAGGGTGGGAGCGCCCGCCACCTGGCGGATGAAGTTGGCCAGCAGGTCAACCACCTCGTCATTGCTGGCCAGCGTGCCGCTGCCGGAGCGGCCCATCCCCGGCAGGTCCGGGATGATGAGCCGATAGTGATCCTCCGGAACAAGATCCCCCAGCGCGCTGTACAGCTCATGGTGGTCCACTCCGGCCCCATGCAGTGCAACCAGGGTCGGTCCGTTGCCCGTATCGGAGTAGTGCAGCGTGATGCCATCGATTTCGCAGTCCATGACCGTCCCCTATGACAGGCGCTAAAACCGGTGTTGTTGCCCCATCGCGGAATAACCCGAAGGTGTGCCTAGGGAATACTCCTGCCGGGCAGGAGACAACAGGGCGCAGTGCGAAGCTGCGCAACCGATGGCGGCGAGGTTGATGTGATCTATTGCATTGACGGAAATTCGTCCGCTACTCAACTCGTCTGTTCGAGAAAAGCAGTTTGACTAGGGTTTTTGAAGGAGCCGGGACGCTTTTTGCGGATTTTTGTTTTCCCTGTGTTTCTGCGTATGATTGTATGCGTCGCAAGGACGAGTGCGGAAACGAAGTAGTCAGCGGCGGTAAGCACCTCTAGCTCAATGGTAGAGCATCTGACTCTTAATCAGCAGGTTCCGGGTTCGAGTCCCGGGGGGTGCACAGTGATCCGATCTGATTTCTCAGGTCGGATTTTTTGTATACCGCAAGCACGATGAGGGGAACTACGCATGAGCACCGATACCGCAGCGAAACGACTTTCCGTAGGGGACACCGCCCCGGCCTTTACCCTGAACGATGCCAAGGGCAACGCCGTTTCCCTCCAGGACTTCAGCGGCAAGAAGACCATCGTCTACTTCTACCCGGCCGCCTCCACTCCGGGCTGCACCAAGCAGGCCTGCGACTTCCGCGATTCCCTGGAATCCCTGAAGTCCTTGGGCTATGTGGTCATCGGCATTTCCCCGGACGCCCCGGCCAAGCTGGAGAAGTTCACCTCCAGGGAAGAGCTGAACTTCCCGCTGCTTTCCGATGAGGACCACCAGGTGGCCGAGGCCTACGGCGCATGGGGTGAAAAGAAGAACTACGGCAAGGTGTACGAGGGTTTGATCCGCTCCACCATCGTCGTGGACGAAGACGGAAAGGTGCAGCTGGCACAGTACAACGTGCGGGCCACCGGGCACGTGGCGAAGCTGCGCCGCGACCTGGGAATCGACCCCAAATAAGGCCCCGGAGTCGATTTCGAATCGGTATTCCGATCCGCTACACTGAGTGAGGTCACTTTGGCCTGTTCAGTTCAAGGTGTAGCGCGAGCGAGTGTGGCGGAATTGGTAGACGCGCTGGATTTAGGTTCCAGTGTCTTCGGACGTGAGAGTTCAAGTCTCTCCACTCGCACCAGCCGAAACCTCCCCGACGCGGGAGGTTTTTTGCTTTTCTCGAACCCTCAGGCGGCACCCAGTACGCCAGTGGAGCCGGGGATTTATGATGAAGGCGCGGCAGAGAAACTGCACGCAGGTGGAACGGACGGAACATGGACCGAGAGAAGCTTCCAACGATCTTCAGCCTCGCTGCCAGCGACCCCCAGAGCCAGCTGATCCAGCGCGGTGACCTCCAAGAGCAGGACCTGGCCCAGATTGACGCCATCATGGCGCAGATGGGCCGGCTGCGCGCGGTGGAGCGCAAGATTTCCCGGGCCTCCCAGCAGTACATGAAGCTCAACGAGACCGACATGCGGGCCATCCGAATGCTGATTGCCGCCAGGCATCGCGAGGAAGTGGTTACCCCCGGGCAGCTGGCCAAGCACCTGGGCATCAGCACCGCCTCGGTCACCAAGATGCTGGACCGCCTGGAGGCCGGTGGGCACATTACCCGCCAGGCCCATCCCACCGACCGCCGCTCCCAAGCCGTGGAGGTCACGCCGGAAACCCATGTGGCCGCCCGCGAGCAGGTGGGCCGCCACCACGCCGCCCGTTTCGAAGCCGCCCGGCGCCTGACACCCGAGGAGCGTGAAGTCGTCATCCGCTTCCTTGGCGGCACCGCCGATGACCTTGAGTCCAGCATTACCCCGCCGGACTCCGACGTCGCAGCCAACGGGCAGCCGTAACCCGGCCCGCCGCTCGCTCGAAGCCATCACCACCGAAAGGGTGCGTCCATGAACGATCGGCAGGAACCAAACACACCGCAGGATTTGGCCGCGGTTCAGGCCGTGAACCTGGTGTGGTTCCGCGATGATCTGCGCACCGAAGACCATCCGGCGCTCAGCGCCGCCATGGGCCAGGTCCCCACCGTGGGCATCTACATCCTGGATGAACAAACCTCGGGGATCCGCCCCCTGGGCGGGGCCGCCAAATGGTGGCTGCACCACGCGCTGCTGGATCTGCACGCATCCCTCGAAGCGCTGGGAGTGCCGCTGCTGGTGTTCCGGGGCGAGCCCTCGCGCGTCTTCGAGCACCTGGCCTCCCGGTTGGCGGTGAACCAGGTGCACTGGAACCGCCGCTACGCCCTGGCCGAAAGGGAGCTGGATACCCGCATCAAGTCATGGCTGGGTGAGCAGGGGATTGAAGCCACCAGCCACGCCGCCTGGCTGCTGGCCGAACCCTGGCACATCCTGAACAACCAGGGCGGCGCCTATCAGGTCTTTGCCGCCTTCTACCGGCGCATCCAGGAAGCGCAGCTGCGTGTTCCGTTACCGGCCCCCGGCGCCCAGGCACCGATCACCCCGCCCTCCGGGCTGGAAGATTGCCCGGTTGCCGAACTGGACCTGTTGCCCACCCACCCCGATTGGGGCGGGAAGCTGGCCGCGGCATGGCAGCCGGGGGAGCGCTCGGCCCGGGAACGCCTGGACTATGTCATCAGCCAGATTGCCGCGGACTACGAGGATGGCCATGACCGGCCGGATGTGGACGGCACCTCAAAGCTCTCGCCCTTCCTGCGCTGGGGCCACCTTAGCGCCCAACAACTGTTCTCCGCGCTGCAGCCGCTGCTGGAGGACGCCGGGGCGCACGCCGGAGCCGCGGCCATGCTGCGCCAGCTGGCATGGCGCGACTTCTGCTGGCACCTGCTCTACCACTATCCGCGGCTGTCAACGGAAAACTTCCGGCGCGAATACGATGCCATGGGGTGGGCGTGGCCCAATGAGCAGGAACAGACCATGGCCGAGTGGCGGGCCTGGACCCGCGGCGAAACCGGCTACCGGCTGGTGGATGCCGGCATGCGGCAGTTGTGGCAGACCGGGTGGATGCACAACAGGGTGCGCATGGTGGTGGCCAGCTTCCTGGTCAAGAACCTGCAGATCCACTGGCGGGCGGGCGAGGAATGGTTCTGGGACACCCTGGTGGATGCGGACCCGGCCAGCAACGCGGTCAACTGGCAGTGGGTGGCCGGCAGCGGCACCGACGCGTCCCCCTTCTTCCGGGTCTTCAACCCCGAGCTGCAGGCCAAGAAATTTGACCCGCAGGGCAGCTACGCCGCTCAGTTCGCGCCGCTCGCGCACGAGCCGTTGGTGGACCTGAAGGAAACCCGTGCCCGGGCGCTGCAGGCCTACGCGGACATGAGACAGGCCCGGGAGTAGCCGCGTACTCCCGGGCCTGTCCGGCCGCCTTGCGGTTAGCTGCGCGGCGGATCGGCGGGTGCGGCCGCTGCGGGAGACGCGCTCTGCTCGATGGGCAGGCGTTCGGCGTCCCGGGTGATGCTGCGGGCCATGGAGGTGAAGATGATGCCGTGGAAGGGCACCAGTGACCACCAGTACAGGCGCCCGGCCAGGGAGCGGGGGAAGAAGATCGCACGCTGCACGTAGAGCAGATGATCCCCGCGCGGTTCGAAGCTGAACTCCAGCCAGGCCCGCCCCGGAACCTTCATCTCGGCGCGCAGGCGCAGCATCCGCTGCTCATCCAGCGCCTCCACCCGCCACCAGTCCACCACGTCTCCCAGGGCCAGGCGGCTGCGGCTGCGCCGGCCGCGGTTCAGGCCCACCCCGCCAACCAGCTTGTCCATGACCCCGCGCAGCTTCCACGCCAACGGCAACGAGTAGTAGCCGTTCTCCCCGCCGAGGCTGGAGATCACCGTGAACAGCTGGCGTGGGGTGGCGGTGGTTTCCCGTTCCCGCCGGTCCACGTACACCCGCCGTCCGGCCCACTGCGGGTCCGAGGGCAGGGATTCACCCGGGGCGGAGACCGGGTGGGCGCCGGCCCAACTGGTTTCCACCGCGTCCGCCTTGATCTTGTCCAGCGCCAGGTGCACGGCCTGCGGGTAGCTGGTCAGCCCCTCGGACGGGGGAGGGATCAATTCATCAATTGCTCGGGAGCGCACCACGCAGTCGTGCTGCAGGGATTCGACCAGCGGTATGGCCAGGCTGCGCGGGATCGGGGTCACCAGGTTCACCCACTGGGCGGCCAGCCAGGGGGTGAGCACCGGCAGGGCAATGATCTTCGGGCGGCGGATCCCGGCTGCCTGGGCATAGAGCTGCATCAGCTCGGCGTAGCTGTGCGCCTGGGGCCCGCCAATGTCATAGCGTCCTCCCGCCGGTTCGGGCAGTTCCGCGGCCCGGGAGAGGTAGTGCAGCGCATCGCGCACCGCGATCGGCTGCACCATGTTGCGCACCCAGCGCGGGGCCGGCATCACCGGCAGCACATCGGTCAGGTGCCGCACCATTTCAAAGCTGGCCGAACCCGAACCGATCACCAGCCCGGCCTGCAGGGTCAGGGTGGGCACGCCACTGGATTCCAGGATGCGCCCCACGTTGACCCGGGAGGATAAATGCCGGCTCAGCTCCCCGTCCGGGTGCAGCCCCGACAGGTAGACCAGCTGGCCCACGCCAGCGTCCCGGGCCGCCCGGGCCATCACCTGGGCGCAGCGCTGCTCCACCTCGGCGAAGTTGGAGGTGGCGGCCATGGAATGCACCAGGTAGTAGCAGGTGTCGGTTCCGGCGCACAGTTCGGCGGCGGCCTGCGGGTCGGTCAGATCCCCCTGCACCACCTGCACCTGTGAACGCCAGGGCACATCCCGCAATGATTCGGGATGCCGGGTGAGCACCTTGACCTGATGCCCGCGCTCCAGCAGCAGCGGCACCAGCCGCCCGCCCAGGTAGCCGCTGGCCCCGGTCACCGCGATGCGGCTCATGACTCGGCCCCGTGCGCACGGGCTGGGATCGGCAGGCGGTCGCGGTGGCGGCGCAGCACCCAGGCCAGCACCACGGAACCAATCAAAATGATTCCGCAGGCGGTGTAGGCGGCGATGGCCACCGGCTGGCTGTAGTTGCCCGGCTCCAGCCGGCTGACCCCGATCCAGCCCACGCCCCAGGCCATGGCCAAAGGCATTCCCAGGTGACCGCCGCTGTACCAGGTGGTGCCCAGGGCAATGACGGCCGCGACCGCCAGCAGGGCGATGGCCACCGGCACCGGCCAGTCGGCCCCTTCACCCACGCCCCAGGAGCCGAGCAGGGCCGCGGTGTTCGCGACGGTGGCCACGCTGACCCAGCCCAGGTAGACGCCGAAGAGAACCCAGAGGATCCAGCGTTCGGCGGTGCTCTCGGGCGGTGTGGTGATGAGCAGCAAAAGGATCCGGATCAGCACCAGCAGCAACACCACGATCACCACCAGGCTCACCGGCAGCCAGCCGAACTGCACCACGCCGATCCACAACGCGTTCAGCAGGGCCGAGGCGCTGATCCAGGCCCGGGCCCGGTACTGCAGCCGGGAAGCGCGGGCGGCCGGGAAGAATTGCCAAACGGCATAGACCACCAGGCCCACGTAGACAAGGCTCCAGATCCCGAAAGCCGGCCCTGCCGGGGCCAGCAGGGTCGAATCGGTGTCCAGCCAGCCGTCGGAGGCGTGTTGGATGGGCGTGCCGCCCAGGGCGCCGCTGCCGGCGAACGCCCCGAAGATCGCGACCGCCATCGCAAAGGCGGTGGCGATGGGAACCGCAATTCCCACTGAGTGTTTCCGCATGATTCTACCTCCTTGTTGATTCCCGTCAATTTGGGATGTGGACTGGACAACCGAACCCATCTCCTCCATGATGTAGCTAACTTAGCTAACAATCAACATACTGAGAGACTCACTCATGGAACTTTCAGGTAATGCGGCCACGGACGCGCTGCGCATCTTCCACGAGCTGGTGGAGCACTGCGACGCGGCTGACGCCCTGGCCCGGGAACGTCTGGGGCTGAACTTCACCGACTTCCGCGGCCTGAAGATCCTCAGCGAGCACCCCGGATCCGGTCCCGGCGACCTGGCCCGCAGGCTGGGCATCAGCAGCGCAGCGGCCACCGCGGTGCAGGACCGGCTGGCCGCACACGGCTACATCACCCTCACCGTCCATCCACGCGACCGCCGCCGCAACGCCATCCACGTCAACGACGCGGTCATCGACCAGGCGTTCTACTTGACCCGCCAACTGATGGGCGAAGCCCGCACCGTCATTGAACAGCTGCCCCCACCAGTGAGCGACGAACTGGTGCAGGGTCTGCTGCAGGTCAGCGAACGCATGCGTGCGGCACTGAACTCCCTACCCACACCCACCTACCAGCAGCAAAGAGATGAGCCATGACCACCACGCATCCCCACCGCGCCGGTACCCGCAGTGCACCGAGCGGCCCTGACGACAGCGCACTGGACACCCAGATCAGTGCGGAGCTGGACCGGGTGGTGGCCCGCCAGCGGCACCGCGCCGCCAGTTACTCCAGCGCCGGCGCCCAGCTGTGGGACCACATTGCCCGCAGCCTGCACGGCGGCAAGCGCACCCGCCCCAAGCTGGTGGACCTGGGCTACCGGGCGTTCGGGGGAACCGACCGGCAGCGCAGCGTGAGCCTGGGGTGCGCCTTCGAACTGCTGCACACGGCGCTGCTGATCCACGATGACGTGATTGACCGGGACTTCATCCGCCGCGGCCAACCCACCCTCAGCGCCCACTACCGCGACCAGGCCGCCGCCCGTGGACTGCCGGGCCCGCAGGCACAGCATGTGGGAGGCTCGGCGGCCATCATTGCCGGGGACCTGCTGCTGACCGCCGCGATCCGCCAAACCACCCACGCGACCGCCGGACTGCCGGCGGCCGCGGCGGTGGAGGAGGCCTTCGAACTGGGCATCGCCCAGGCCGGGGCAGGGGAACTGGAGGACCTGCTCTACTCGATGCACATGATCCCGGCCGACACCGTCCAGGTGCTGCGCATGGAGGAACTGAAAACCGCCGGATACTCCTTCCAGCTGCCCCTGCAGTGCGGGGCGCTGCTGGCCGGGGCCAGCCAGCAGGAGGCCGCCGGGCTCGGGGAAATCGGTTGCCGCTTCGGGGTGGCCTACCAGGTCATTGACGACATCCTCGGCTGCTTCGGGGACCCGCGGGCCACCGGAAAATCCGTGGAATCCGACCTGCGCGAGGGCAAGAGCACCGTGTTGACCGCCCTGGCCAGCGAAGACGCCGGCTTTGGCCGCGCCCTGGCCGAATACCGGCAGGGGAACAGCGGCATTGAAGAGGTCCGCCGGGCGCTGCGGGCAAGCGGGGCGGAACAGGTGGCCCGCCGCCTGGCCGCGGACTTGTGCTCCGGTGCCCTGGCCTCCACCCACTTCGCCGCGCTGCCCGAAACTATCCAGGACGAGTTGCGCGCCTACCCGTCCCTGATCCTGGAACGGAGTCTGTAATGCCCCTCCAACCCAGCGCACTGCAGCTGTACACCCGCACCGCCTCACGCAGCGCCCAAACCGTGATTGGGCAGTACTCCACCTCCTTCTCCCTGGCCTGTCGGCTGCTGGACCGGCAGAGCCGGGAACACATTGCCAACATCTATGCGCTGGTTCGACTCGCCGATGAGGTGGTGGACGGGGTCGCCGTGGAGGCCGGGCTGCCGGCCAGCGAGGTGGCCCGGACCCTGGATGAGCTGGAGAAGGACACCGAGGCGGCGTTGGCCTGCGGCTACAGCACGAACCTGGTGGTTCACGCCTTCGCCTGCAGCGCCCGGCGCCACGGCATCGGGGTGGAGCTGACCCGGCCGTTCTTTGCCTCCATGCGCCAGGACCTGGTGCGCCCCACCCACGATGCACTCTCCCTACAGGACTACATCTACGGTTCAGCCGAGGTGGTTGGCCTGATGTGCCTGAAGGTCTTCCAGGCCATGCCCGGCAGCAAACCGGACCCGGACGGACGGGCGCTGAACGCGGCCCGGCGGCTGGGCGCGGCCTTCCAGAAGGTCAACTTCCTGCGGGACCTGGCCGCCGACAGCCAGGAGCTGGGACGCCAGTACCTGCCCGGAACCCGGCACAGCGAACTCGATGAACCCCGCAAGCAGGCGCTGGTCCAGGACATCGCCGCGGACTTGGCCGCGGCCAGCGAAGGCCTTGACTACCTGGCGCCCCGGGCCGCCCAGGCGGTGCGCATGGCCCACGGGCTGTTCAGCGAACTGAACGCCCGCATTGCCCGCACCCCGGCCAATGAACTGCTGGAGCGCCGGATCTCGGTGCCCGCCGGGCGCAAGGCGCTGATTGCCGCGCGCACCTTCCTGCCCGCCCGTCCCCTCATCCCTACCCGCATCAGGAGCATCGCATGAATCTGCAGCCAATGGACGTGACAGTGATCGGCGGGGGCTTTGCCGGGCTGGCCAGCGCCGGGCTGCTGGCCCGCACCGGGCACCGGGTTACCCTGCTGGAACAGGGGCAGCAGCTGGGCGGCCGGGCCGGGCGGCTGCAGCGCGAGGGCTTCAGCTTTGATACCGGACCCTCCTGGTACCTGATGCCCGAGGTCTTCGAGCACTGGTTCGAGCTGATGGGCAGCAGCACCTCCCAGGCCCTGGATCTGCGCAGCCTGAAAACCTCCTACCGGGTGTTCTTCGAGGACCATGAACCAGAGGACCTGGCCCCGGACACGGCCGGCGACGTGTTCGAACGCCTTGAACCGGGGGCCGGGGAACGCCTGGCCTCCTACCTGCGCCAGGCCTGCGAAAGCTACGACCTGGCCCTGGAGCACTTCCTCTATGATGACTTCGCCCGGGCCAGCAGCCTGCTAGCCACCCCGATCCTCCGCCGCGGCGGCACCCTGCTGCCGCTGCTGGCCCGATCCCTGAAAACCCACACCGCCAAGGCGTTCACCGACCACCGGCTGCGCCAGATCCTGGGCTACCCCGCGGTGTTCCTGGGCAGCAGCCCGCAACGCACCCCAGCGCTCTATCACCTGATGAGCCACCTGGACCTTACCCAGGGGGTGCAGTACCCCATGGGCGGGTTCAGCGCGCTGGTGGACGCCATGGAGCAGCTGGTGCGCACGGCCGGGGTCACCATCATCACCGGCGCCCGCGCCACCGGCATCCACATCGAGGAAGCCGGTGGGGCGGTCAGCGCGGTGCAGTGGGTGGACGGTGCGGGTGCAACGCACCAAAGTCGGGCGCAGGCCGTGGTGGGAGCCGCGGATTTGCACCACCTGGAAAGCGAGCTGCTGCCGCCGAGCCTGCGCAGCCGCACCCAACGGCACTGGCGCAAGGCCGACCCGGGGCCCGGGGCGGTGCTCGCCTGCCTGGGAGTGCGCGGCAAACTGCCGCAGCTGGAGCACCACAACCTGCTGTTCACCCGCGACTGGGATGAGAACTTCGCCCGCATCCACACCGGGGAACAACTGCAAACCGAAACCAGCATCTACGCCTGCATGCCCAGCGCCACGGATCCTGGTGTGGCGCCGGAAGGGGACGAGAACCTGTTCCTGCTCATTCCGGCCCCGGCCCGCGTGGACTGGGGCCGCGGGGGAGCTAACGGCGAAGGCTCGGTGATGGTGGAGCGGATCACGGACGCGGCCATCGACCAGCTGGCCAGCTGGGCTGGGATCCAGGGGCTGCGCGAACGCATCGTGGTGCGCCAAACCTATGGGCCGGCCGATTTCGAGGCCACCGTGGGCGCCTGGCGCGGCGGGGCGTTGGGTCTGGCCCACACCCTGGGACAAAGCGCCTTCCTGCGCCCGGCCAACCGCAACCCCAAGGTGCCCGGGCTCTACTACGCCGGCAGCTCGGTGCGCCCCGGCATTGGCATCCCCATGTGCCTGATCAGCGGTGAGCTGGCGGCCAAGGCGGTCAACCGGGTCAACGCCCCGGGCCCCTTGGGCATGCGGCACCTGCACGGCACGGGGGCACTGGGTGACAAGGTGGGTGGCTGATGGTCTACCTGCTGATCTTGTTGGCCCTCATTGGGTGCATGGCGCTGATCGATGCACGCTTCAAGCTGTTTATCTGCTGCCGTCCCGGCCCCGCCCTGGTCTCCCTGGTGGTGGGCACCGCGATCTTCCTGCTCTGGGATGTGCTGGCCATTGACCAGGGGATCTTCCTGCACCTGGAATCGAAGTGGATGAGCGGGGTGATGGTGGGCGACCAGCTGCCGCTGGAGGAAATCTTCTTCCTGTTCTTCCTGTGCTACCAGGTGATGATCCTGGTCAACGGCTGGCTGCGGTGGCGGGCCCATGCACGCAAGAAACAACCCGAACCGGTGACGACGGGGGATTATCGGTCATGACTTTTTTGCAAATGGGCTTGTGCTTCGTGGCCGGTTCGCTGGTGTTGTTGATCGGCTCCATGCTGCTGCGCCGCATCCCGGTGCGGCGGATCGCTCCGGCGCTGCTGGTGGCATTGGCGGCGCTGTTCGTGCTAACCGCGATCTTTGACAATGTCATGATCGCCGCCGGCCTCTTCGACTATGGGCAGCACTCCCTGGTCGGGGTGCGCATCGGGCGGGCCCCGATAGAAGACTTCCTGTACCCGCTCAGCGCGGTGTTCTTCATGCCGGCGCTGTGGTGGCTCACCGGCGGTACGGCGCCCACCGCCAAACAGGTCCACACGCCACGACGGGGGATTGAACAATGACATCCAAACCACGGACCACCGCAGCGTCAGGGATACCAGCCCGGCCTGGAACAACTCCCGGATCACTGGCGGCGGGGGAACCGGCAAGTACTCGACCAAGAACCCGAAACCTTGCCCACACCCTGAAGGGGCTTGTTGCCACTTCCCGGCCCCTGTCCTGGATCAACACGGCCTACCCGTTCGCCATCGCCTACCTGCTGGCCGGAGGCGGCTTCGACTGGCGCTGGTGGGTGGGCACCGTCTTCTTCCTGATTCCCTACAACCTGGTGATGTACGGGATCAATGACGTCTTTGACTATGAATCCGACATCCGCAACCCGCGAAAGGGAGGCGTGGAAGGCGCGGTGTTGGATCGTTCCCTGCACGCCACCGTGTTATGGGCGTGTGCCCTGACGGCCCTGCCCTTCCTGCTGGCCCTGGTACTTGGCGGCGGTGCCCGGGCCAACCTGGTGCTGGGCATATCCATGGCAGCGGTGCTGGCCTACAGTGCCCCGTACCTGCGCTTCAAGGAACGCCCCTTCCTGGATTCACTGACCAGCGCCGTCCATTTTGTCTCCCCGGGCGTTTACGGCTGGGTGCTGGCCGAGGCCTCCATGGACCTCCAACCCCTGGCGGCCTTCGGCGCATTCCTGCTGTGGGGGATGGCCTCCCATGCGCTGGGCGCCATCCAGGACATTGAGCCGGACCGGCAGGCCGGGCTCTCATCGATTGCCACGGTGCTCGGGGCGCGCTGGACCGCCCGGCTGGTGGTCGGGTGGTACGTGCTGGCCGGCCTGTTGCTGCTGGTGCTGCCCGGACCGGAGAAGCTCGCCGGCCTGCTTGCGGTGCCCTATGCGGTGAACGCGCTGCCCTACCTGAACCTGGCGGATCAGGACTCAGCGACCGCCCGCTCCGCGTGGCGAAGGTTCCTGTGGCTGAACTATCTGTGCGGATTCCTGCTGAGCATGCTGATGATTTACCTCGTTTGGTTCTGGCAGTAAGGCGCTCGCCGGACGCGCCATGGGGAAGAGGACGTGATGCGATCCGGCCGCTGTGCCCCGCTGCGGCAAGACGGATATGGTGGTGTTTTCAATGATGAAGAGAATGGTGGAAAAGTTCATGGACGTAGTCCTGCTCTCCGAGAGCGGTCAGAGCATTGGCACGGCAGACAAGGCATTGGTGCACACCACCGAGACGCCCCTGCATCTGGCTTTTTCCTGCCACCTGTTCAACTCCGAAGGCCAAATCCTGGTCACCCGGCGTGCGCTGTCGAAGCTGACCTGGCCCGGCGTATGGACCAATTCCTTCTGCGGTCACCCGCAACCTGCAGAGGACCCATTCGACGCCATTCGCCGGCATGCCCGCCACGAGCTGGGCTGCGAGATCGCGGATCTGACGGTGACGCTGCCCGACTTCCGCTACCGGGCGACCGACGCCTCGGGCATCGTGGAAAACGAAATCTGCCCCGTGCATACTGCACGCATCGACAGCGAACTGTCTCCGAATCCGGAAGAGGTCATGGACTGGCAGTGGGTGGACCCTGCCCAATTGGCTGTTGCGGTGCGTGCAACCCCCTGGGCTTTCAGTCCGTGGCTCGTGATGCAGCTGCCGCAACTGCGAGCCTACTCCTAAACGGGGGCAGACCGAGAGCAGGAGCCGACTTCCGAACCAAAAATAAACTCCAAAGTTCCTGCACGTCATAAGCCCTTTTGCGGGCAGACCGGGTGCTCGAACCTGGGGCTCGTGGTCGGCGCGAGAAGTAATGAACCTTTACCGGCGCGCCCGTGGAGCCTAGAGATTACGCAAGATTTGACAATATTTCGTCCAAACCAACGACCAACAATTCACCGGTCGGCACGTGTCAACGTGCGTGTTATCTCAGCTTTGGGCTATGTTGCATCGAAAAGTTAAGCTGAATCTGCGCAATTGGAGATCTGAACGGCACAGCCATTGCCTAATATTCATTGTGGGGGCTGTCCGTAGTGGACAGATCATTTCCGCACGACGGAGTTCGCTCCGGGAGGCGGAAAGCTAAACGCACGTGGAAACCACCCTGATCGCTATAACGTTCATCGTGGTTTCCTCCTACAAATAAATTCTTGGGGAATTTCATGGGGATACATCCTGTACTTTTGAGCGCCTTAAATCGGGGCGCCCAATACCGCGCGGTGCGAAACGGCGAGCACCAGCCCGAGCGGAATCTGCGTCCGGCGATGACGGGGTCACTGACCGGCCCAGTGCTGTGGGTCGCGCCATGACCACTGCGCAGACCAATCAGAAGGAATACTCCGCTGCTGCGCCAAAGGCCGGTGCAAAGATCCGCGTGGCATTAATCGGGGAAGATACCTGCCCGGTCGCAGTGGGCGCGTCGAACACCTGGAATGGGCAGCTGGTCAACGGGCTGCCGGATTACCACTTTGAGATCGTGAAGCTGGTCGGGGACCAATCTATTCCGGTGAACCTCTCCAAGAGCCCGGCGCGCGTGAGCACCATCCCGGTAGGGGATCCACCATCCCGCGCCCGACTGACCGGACGCAAGGTTGAAGAGCACCGGGTCAAGACCGCCCTGAACGAATTGTGGAACGCCGCCCTGCCGAAACAGGATTCGGAACAGTCCCACATCATGCAGGCCACCAGCGCGCTGAAGGAATTGGCCCGAGGCACCCGCCACCAGCTTGCGGCGACCCTGCACCGGATCAATAGCGCCGCACTGGTTGCCGAAGCGTGGAGCCGCCACCGCAGTAGCCGTCCGGAACTGCCGCACCTGACCACGGCACAGGCCGAACAGGTGGCGCATTACGCAAACCAGTTCCTGGCGGTGCTGGATGTCTCCTGGCCGCAGGTGGATATCTGCCACGTGACCTCGAACGGTCCGGCAGTCTTGGTTGGCCTGGCCCGCTACTGGCGCGACGGCAGCCCGTTGCTGCTGACCGAGCATGGAGTATGCCTGCGCGAACGCTACCAGGGGCTGGAAGATCTTGGCCTGGCGCACCCGGTGCGCACCGCACTGCTGGGGCTGTCCCGGGTGGTCTGCCAGGTGGCCTACGCCGAGGCCGCCAAGCTACTTCCGGTCAATGAATTCTTGGCCAAGTGGGCCCGGCAGCTCGGGGCCGACAAGCAGCGCATGCACACCGTGCATTACGGGGTGGATGCCGAGGCCTTCCCGGAGATCACCACCGAGCCGGAAGTGCCCACCGTTTCCTTCGTTGGGCCAATTCACCCCTCCATGGACCTGGCCACCATGATCCGCGCCTTTGCCACCGTCACGCAGCGGATCCCGGAGGCCAAGCTGCGGATCTTTGGAAAGATTCCCAAGCAGAAGCGGGAGTACTACCAGCAGCTGACCGCACTGGTGGAGGAACTGAAGCTGGGTAACGCAGTGAGCTTCGAGGACAAGGAACCGAACACCCGCGAAGCCGCTGAGGCAGGGCACCTGGTGGCGCTGTCCTCGGTGTCAGAACGAGTTCCGTCCAGCGTGCTGGAGGCGATGGCCTGCGCCCGCGCCACGATCTCGACCGATGTGGGCGGAACCAGGGAAATCACCGGCCACGACGGACTCTCCGGTGCGCTGGTGCCGCGGCGCAGCCCGGAAGCGCTGGCCAAGGAAATCATCCGGCTGCTGCTCGATGGGCCGGCCCGGCGCCGCATGGGTTTCCGGGCCCGCGAACGGGCCATGGAGAAGTTCCCGCTGGAGTTGTTCCTCAATCGCATGCGTGATGAGTACCGTCAGGTGCTTGCCCCGGCGCCGGTGTCGGCCGCCGCGGTGCTGCAGGGCGGGACGCAGCAGGCCGCGAAGGAGCGCCCGTCCATGACTCAGCACGTGCTGCCGGCCTTGAAGACCGCCGCCCTGCAAGCATAGGGCTCGCCGAGGCAGAGACCCGCACCTCCGGCCAGCTGCCGGAGGCGCGGGTCCTCCCATCAGTGGCCTAGTGGCGCTGCGCTAAGTGAGTTTCCTCAGCATGTTCAGGGCAGATAGGCGGCTCATAGGCCCACTTAGCGAATGCCTATGCGTTTGCGGCGGTCTTCCGAGCCCCGCAGGTCCCGGTTCAGGCGGCGGTCGCCCTGATACAGGATGGTGGCCCAGTCCGTGGTCTCCGGTGTTGCCTGGGGGTGAACCGGCGCGGGCTGCGCCTTGGGCTTGGGTGCGACAAAAAGCCAGGAAATGAGTCCCAGGCCCATGTCCGCCACCGAGTTCTTGATTCCGACATAGGCGCGGATGGCGTAGGCGGCCAGGGTGGCGTTGATCGCCGCGAACACCACGTTGCCCCAGTTCTGGTGCTGCAGATCCCGCCACAGGGTGAACAGTGAGAAGATCACGATCAGGTAGGGGACCAGCACGTGCAGGGCCGGTGCCGCGGTACGGTCACGGACCTTGGGGGTGCGGGCGAATGGGATCTTTTCACCGGTGAATGCCTGCTGGATGGATTTCAGGACCCCGGCGAGGTTTACCGGCAACAGCACCAGGTTGAAGCCATAGATGCGGAAAATATCGCCGAAGCGGTGACCGCAGTCGCGCAGGTCGCTGCCCATGCACAAGAAGTAGGGGATCGCGGCGGCGAAGATCAGGGGGCTGAGCAGGCGGCTGTCATACGGGTAGGCCAGGAGGAAGACCAGGCCGAAGCTGGCCCACGCGATGGAGGACATGTAGTTCACCCGCAACAGCACCTCCCGCAATCCCATGGGACGCCGTTCACGGCGTCGCTCCCGGGCCTGGGTCCAGAGCTTGGGCATGATCAGCAATCCACCATTGGCCCAGCGGCGGCGCTGCACCACCAGGGAACCAAAGTCAGGGGGAGTGGCGCTGTAGCTCAGGCGTTCCGGGTAGTTCGACAAGCCCCACCCGTGGGTTCCCAGGTCGATGCTGGACTCGGTGTCCTCGATGACGGTGCGGTCCTGGATGTACGTATAGATCTCATAGCCGCCCACGGTGTTGACCTGGGCAATATCCTGCAGGGCGCGCTTACGGATGACCGCGTTGGCTCCCACCCAGAAGGTGGCGTTGTACTGGGTCATGCCCTGATGCAGGATGTGCTGGATATCGGTGGTCGCCCCGGCGATGCGTTCAATACGGGTCGGGGCTCCGCGGAAGGAAGAGTACGGAGTCTGGGTGACGGCGATGCGCGAGTTCTCCTCGGATTCCAGGAAGTACACCAGGCGCAGGCAGTAATCACGAAGCAGCAGGGAATCGGCATCCAACGTCAGCAGGTAGGTGCTGTCCGGGACGTGCAGCAGGTTATCGGAAGAGTGCTCCGTTGCCTCGGCTTGCGGTGTCGCCTGCTCCACCAGCACCAGCGCGTCCCCACGCTGTTCTTCACGCCAGGTCTTGCCCATGAGGCTGATGTACGAGTTCAGGTTCATGGCCTTGTTGGCCTCCTGGGAGAGGCTGGCGTAACGCTTGCGCTCGAAGTTGTCCATCTGTGCGGAGAAGATCCGCACCAGGCGCAAGTGCAGCTCTTCCATGCGTTCAAGGTCCGGCGCCGAGTGTTGTGCCGCGGCGGCCTCTAGGGCGAGCAAGGTCAAGCGCAGTTCGCGGGACAGGCCCATGAGCACCGAATCAACGAAGAACTCCTCGACATGGTCGGTAACGGCCTCATTGGCGGCCATGGAGTCCAGCCACTCGGCGGACCAACGGTAGGTGGCAATCAGCGCCGGCAACAGTGCTTCGGGGCTGGCGTCCTGGGCGCGGGCGGAACGAAACGCCTGCAATTCCCTGCGGGTGTGGGCGGCCGGCTCGGCCAAGGCGGTGGCGATTTGCCCGCTCAGCGCCCGCGTGGCGTCCAGGCGCTCTCGTACCGCGGGATCGGTGGGGTGCGGATTGTCGTCAATCAGCAGCACAACCCGCAGCTGCGGGAATTCCTGCAGGGCCGCGGACCAGAGCGTGGCACGTACGACCGCCGGTTCCTCGGCATAGCTGGGTACCAGGACCGTAATCCCCTCGGTGTGTTCCCGAAAGTGCCGGTCCAGCTCTCCGCGCGGAACCCGCTGGTGGGCGGCGAACCGGTTCAGGGCTCCCTGGCGTGCCGTGAGGTACATCAGGGCAGAGAAGGTCAGGAACGTCACCACAATCAGATACAGCACCGCTTCGAACTGGAACCGGAAGCCGGCCCCGGGATTGTTCGCCAGCTGGCGCAGGATGGTGGTGATGACATAGGCAACCCAGGACAGCACAGTCACCACAATGGCCACGCGTCCCCATGCCAGCTTCGCCTTGGAAGGGGTCGGATGGACGATGGACAAGGGCTCGGAGCGTTTCTCCGACCCCCATTGCCGTCGCCGGCTTTCGGTCGCTTGAGCCGTGGTGTGCTTGCCTGCGCCCATGCAGGTTTCCTCCCAGAAGATGCGGTATGACCGGACGCTGCCGCACCGCCGCGCGGGCGGAAAAATCTGCGGGAAAAGCCGGTCCTAGAAGCGGGATGCCCCGGGGCATCCAATTAGCATAATTCTAAACTACAGCCTTAAGATGTCCTTAAGGCCGTGTACTGTCAGTGGTCACCCAGGAAGCTGGTCTGGCCAGGGGCGCCGCGGTTTTGCGCCTCATCTTCATCTCTCTTCACCTCCTGTGATTCCTAAAGGGGAACCCATGGCAATTCAGTTCCAGGGCCGCCGGCTTTCCGTGTTTCGCCTGTTGATCGTGCTGCTCGTGATTGCCGGGCTGGTGGCCGGTTCCCTGGCGCTGTGGTTCCGGGCCAAGGACCGTGCCGCGGCGGCGGGCAGCGACCAGTGGTTCGGAGCGTACGTGGACTCCACGTCCACCCCGTTCTATGACATTGGGGGAACCGTGGCGCAGGGGGAACGCGTCGTGCTGGGATTCATCGTCGCCGATCCGGATGAAGCGTGCGCCCCTTCCTGGGGAGGCTTCTACTCAATGGACGAGGCCGCGGACACTTTTGACCTGGACCGCAAAGTGGCGCGGGTGAAGGACTCCGGCGGAGAAGTGGTGATTTCCACCGGCGGTTTGCTCAACGACGAACTGGCCAGCGCATGTCAGGACGAGGGGAAGATTACTTCCGCCTACAAGTCTTTGTTGGAACGTTACGAATCCACCACCGTGGATTTGGACATCGAAGCCGATGACCTGACCAATGTTGCGGGCGGGAAGCGACGGGCAGCGGCGGTGGCGCAGCTGCAGCAGCAAATCCAGGTCGAGGTGTGGTTGACCCTTCCCGCCGCCACGTTCGGCCTTGCCCCCGAGGGCCTGGCCGAGGTGAACCGGATGCTGGACGCCGGCGTCGATCTTGCTGGCGTCAATCTAATGACCATGAACTTCGGGCAGACCCGCCAGGAGGGGGACTCCATGGCGCAGGCCTCGATCCAAGCGGCCGAAAGCGCGCGCGGCCAGCTGTCTGCCGCCTACCGTGAGCATGGCCAGCAGCTGGGGGAGCAGAGCCTGTGGCGCAAAATCGGGGTTACCCCGATGATTGGCCAGAATGACCTGCTCGGGGAGGTCTTCGACCTGCAGGATGCCAAGGACCTGAACGATTTCGTCAAGGAAAAAGGCCTGGGGCGTGTCTCCTTCTGGTCCGCCAACCGCGACTACTCCTGCGGGGACAACTTCCCGGATCCGACCCGGGTATCCAACAACTGCAGCGGCGTGACGCAGGAGGAGCGGCAGTTCGCCAAGCTCCTCTCCGACGGGCTGGGACACGGGGCGGATTCGGCACCGGCCCCGGAAGCTGCACCAAGCCCGGAACCGGCCCCGGTGGAAACCGCGATCACCGATGACCCGGCCACCAGCCCGTACCCGATTTGGAATGAGAGCGCCGCCTACGTCGAGGGCGATCGCACCGTGTGGCGCAAGAACGTGTACGAGGCCAAGTGGTGGACGCAGGGCACGGCGCCGGACGCCCCCGCAGCCGAGGGGCAGCCTTCGCCATGGCAATTGGTCGGTCCGGTCCTGCCCGGTGACAAGCCGGCGCCGGTGGTCACTGCCCCCAAGGGCCTCTATCCAGAGTGGGCTGCCGACGCGGTCTACACCAAGGGTGACCGCGTGCTGTTCGAAGGGCGCGTCATGCAGGCCAAGTGGTGGAATTCAACCCAGTCACCGCAGGCTGCGCTGGAAGGCGCCGCGGAATCGCCATGGGACGTGCTGGACAACGCGACGGTGCAGAAACTCATTCAGGAGCAAGGCACCAAGGAACAGGAGCCCAAGAAGCAGGAAAAGGGTCAGGAATCCGCGACGCCGTCGGTCAGCGCTTCTGCCTCGAAGTAGGGCAGCTTACCGGCGGCTGTGTTCCGCCTCCAGCGCTTGGCGCTCAGTACCCAAGATGGGCGAGCGCCTCGTCCATGGTGGTGACGTACTTGCCAATCGGCGAATCGCGTAAATCGGAGAGCATAAATCCCGAGAGCACCTGATCCACATGGTTTTGCCCCAGCAACGCCACACGGCTCGTGGGACGGGATTTGGCCACTTCGGTGGAAACATCGGGACACACGTCGGACAGTCCACCGATCACCGCGATCACCTTGATCTCATCGGCCGTGTGCAGCTTGCGGAGCTCTGCGGAGATTTCCGCCAGCATGGGAACCGTGAGGACCGAGCCCTCCTTGAAGGTCAGGACGTGATATCCCCGTTCCTCCCAGTTTAAATCCCAGTGTTCATGGCTGGATTCAGGTAGGACTGCAGTCTCAGTGATCATCGTTCCCCCGACATTCTGATCAGTAATCCCTGCGGTCACCTCGATGCGAGTGGGGTGAGCGGAGGGCAACAAAAGCTGTTCTCAACGCGAGTCTACCTAAAGAGGCTCTTCGCAATTGAGGGTGTAGGGCAGCACTGCCGCTGAGCTGATTTCGGGGCGTGTCGTAGGGCAGTAAAAAGTCGAGGTCTTCACAAGAATGGAAGTTCCTACACAACCTTCTTGAAAGACCTC
>NZ_VATX01000024.1:0-16384 GCF_005774635.1 Glutamicibacter sp. V16R2B1 | reverse complement strand
ACCTGGAAGCGCTCGGCGACACGCGCCTGCGTCCATTTCTCGTTGATGACCAGCAGGACCATTTTCAGTCGGCCCTGCGGTGTCAGCGAAGCGCGGGCATGAGTAATGTAAGACATGAGGACCTTCGTGTGATTCGAGATGAGTGTGGTTACCCATATCGATACCGGAGGTCCTCACCTCTTCTCACACAACGCGCCGTTGCCCACAACCTCCGTGGGAAGAACAGCTAGCGCACCCGAGGCCGCTGGAGAAATCTCAGCCGAAGACCCGTCACTCATGGAGCGCCTGGCCCAGGCCAGCAACGGTTTCTCGGGCGCCGAAATCGCCGAAGGCGTCGTCAGCGCGTGCTTCGATGCGTACCATGAACGCCAACCACTGCGCGAGGCGGACTTGCTGCGGGCAATCAGCAACACGGTTCCGCTGGCCACCATGCAAGCCGAACAGATCCGGGCGGTGCGTGACTGGGCTAGCCAGCGCGCGGTGGCAGCCACCGCAGCCGAGGACGAGGAAGAATTTGCCGCCAGCACCTCCGGGAGCGCGGACGTGACCAGTTGGCGTGGCGGACGCCGAATCGATTTCTAGGGGGAGCACCGATGAGTTTGGAAGTTTTCCTGATCCCCGCCGGGATCATGGCGGTCAAGGCCGCGCAGGAACTACATAATGCGAAGAACAGGCAGTACGAGCAGGCTTTTGAGTCCACCCGGATTCAGGACCAGCAGCTGCTCATTGAGGGGCTGGACGCACTAGGGATCACCGAGCACCAGGTGCAAGGTGAGCTCGTCACCGCTCAGACCCAGGCCGGGGAAGCGGTGTTCGTCCGCGAGTCGGACCGTTACCTCGCACAGATTAGAAACGATCAGGAGGCCACCGGCGCACTGGTGCAACAGCTGCACTCGGCGGTTGGTCAGATCCTGCAACGCAGGAACGTGGAGAAAGTCCAGGCCCAGGCACGCACCATGGGAATGCGCCTTATGGAGCAGCGCGCGGTGGACGGCAGCGTCCAGCTGGTGTTCGAGGAGGCATAGATGTCAAAGAAATTCATCGTGACTATTGGCGCGGACGGCATGATTTCCGCCGAGACCAGCGACATTACCGGGGCCGCCTGCCTGGATGAGTTGGCCACCATCGAAGCGTTGGTTCCCGACGCACGGGTGGTCGACTCGCGATTGACGGGAGACTACTACCGCGCCGCCGTGCAGGAACAGCACCTGCCGGTGCAGAATACCGTCAAGGATCAGCGGGGACAGGCATGAACGTCTCGTTCCGGCAGCTGATGTGGGCGCTGCTGAGCAGTGTAGGAGTGGTCTGGCCGGCCCTGACAGTGGGGTTGGGTTCCTGCGTCGTCTTCTTCTACCGCGGTGTGCGGATGCGCAACTGGCGGTGGCTCATCATTGGCGCCGTAGCGCTGGCCATGACCATTTTCACCTTTGCGATGATGCCGGACAGCGGCATTAAGACCATCAACGGATCCTCCGTGTTCTATAACCTGGTGGTCGTCCTGATGCTTGTCAACTGGTTCGGATCCACGATTGTCGCCCTGGCACTGAACCCGCGCTGGTTGCGTTTTCTGATTGAGACTTCTCCGATGGTGCCGGCGGAGGTACGCTCCCGCTACGGGCAGCCGCAGCGCCAGCGGACCCAGGAACCGCTGCTGGGACAGCAACAGGACCAGCAATGGTGGACCACAACCAACACCTCGTCCACCGGGAAGGCAGCGGCACAGGGCACAATGTCTGGCTTCTCCCAGGCCGGGGCGCCTACTTCCCCTGACATCACGGCCGGGCATCAACTCCCCGTGCGGGAGGAGTTCACGGGCAACGTGGAGGTCAACCAGGCACGCCCCGCGCAACTGCGGGCGCTGGGCCTGCGGCCGGCCGACATTGATTCCATTCTTTCGGCACGAAAACGCATTGGCTCATTCAACAGTTTTGAGGAACTGCTGGAATCCAGCGGGGTGGCGCCGCACGTCCTGCTCCCGTTGCGCTCCAGGCTGGAGTTCTCCGGCAACCCCACGCGCAGTAACCGGCGCGGCTCTCGGACCCTGGACCTGTAATGCCCAGTGCACTGAGGGTGGCCCGGATCCTGCATGCCACCCGTGCCGAAGGCCCGCATCTGCGCAGCGCCATCTGGGTGCAGGGGTGTTCCATTCGCTGTAAGGGCTGCATCAACCCGCACCTGTTCACCGAACGCGGGGGAACACTGCGGGAAGTCGGTGACATTATTGCCGAGGCCCAACAGCATGAGGTTGAGGGCATCACTCTGATTGGAGGGGAACCCTTTGACCAGGCGGCCGCCGGAGCGGACCTGGCGGAGGCCGCCCAGGCAGCGGGGCTGGGAGTGCTCACCTTCACCGGTTACACCATGGAGTCCCTTCAGAACCGGGATCCGGACGCGGCGCGACTGATTGCCGCCACGGATCTGCTCGTGGACGGTCCCTACCGGGAGGATGAACCGGAGACAGAACGCGCGTTGATCGGTTCAGCCAACCAGCGTTTCATCCACCTCAGCTCGCGCTACGAAGAATACGACCCGGCCTGGGCGCCAAACCGGGTGGATGTGAGAATCCATCCGGACGGGACAGTGGAGCTCGGTGGTTTCCTGGACAGTGAAAATCTGCGTGAGTTCTCTACCCAAAGTGGCCTATTGCGCCGGCGGCGTAGCTGAAATGAGCCAGAGGTCTTTTGCCCTCAGCTGAGTAAAACTGTCCTATCGAGTTGATACATTTAGATTCATCTGCATTCATCGGAAATTCAGATGATCATCACTCCTACAAAGGATGGTTCACCGTGAAAAAGGTAGCCACAATTCTTTCCGTAGCCCTGCTTGGAATCTCGCTGGCCGCTTGCGGCGTTGCACAGGAAGACTACGATGCCGCTCAAGCCTCGGCAGCTTCGTTGGAACAAGACCGAAACGCTTTGCAGACGCAGCTCACGGAGACTGAAGCAAAGCTCGCAACAGCTGAAACAGAGCTTGAAGAGTTCCGCAGCGCCGAAGAAAAGCGTCAGCAAGAAAAAGACGCCGAGGAAAAGCGCAAGGCCGAGGAGAAGAAGAAAAAGGAAGAGGCCGAGAAAAAAGAAAAGGACGCCCTGAAAAAAGCTAAGAAGGTGACCAAGCGCGAACTCGCCCAGGTGGTTAAGAAGCCGGATTCAAATGTAGGACGCAATCTCATAATCTATGCCCGAGTCACACAGTTCGATTCAGCGACTGGACCGTGCACCTTCCGCGCCAATGTGAGCCACGCCCACGTTGGGAAATATGACTACGAGCATAATTCCATTTTCAACGCCGGAGATGGTTTGCTGAACTGCGACGTTCTGGATGATGTCGTGCAGGACGACATCATCCAGGTGACCGCTGAAGTATCTGGTTCCTTGTCCTACGACACTCAAATCGGTGGTAGCACTACCGTGCCTGAATTCCAGGTAGTGAAGCTCAAGCAACTCTAACGGCTACCATCGTGCGGCGGTCGGGGAACACTTATGTGTTCCCCGACCTCCCTCGGTATTTTTGGGAGTAACGTCCCCGTAACCGCAATGACCCGCAGCCGTTACGGGACACCTATTTTTGTCATCAGACCGAAACGCAGACCAGCGCACCGCCGAAACAACTACCCAGCAAGATTAAGTTCGTGGGGATGCCCAAGGACGTGTACCGCCCCTTGCAATCAAGCAAAGAGACACTTTTGCGAAGGTGATGGTGAAGGCGATGGAGATTTCGACAGCCGAGTTGTGGACGCTGATGGCCGCAAGCCTGGTGGTATTGATGACCCCGGCACTGGGTCTGTTTTACGGTGGGATGACCCGGGCCACCGGGGTCGTGAACATGATGTTGATGAGCTTCACGGCCGCTGCCATGACGGCGGTGGTCTGGGTACTGTGGGGCTACTCGCTGGCGTCCGGTGAGCCGATGCTAGGTGGCCTCCTCGGTGCGCCGCTGAATGATTTCGCCCTGCTGGGCACCGACATGGCCGATTTGTTGCCTGTCGGCTTTGCCGGGGCGTTTGCGATGATCGCCGTGGCTATCATTTCCGGGGCGATTGCCGACCGCAGCCGGTTCGGGGCCTGGCTGCTGTTTGTTCCGGTCTGGGTCTCCCTGGTCTACGCACCGGTTGCCTTCTGGGTGTGGGGCGGGGGTTTGCTGGATGCCGACGGATGGCTGGGTCAGCGCTTTGGTGAGGCCATTGATTTCGCCGGCGGGGCGGTGATCCACACGAACGCCGGTGTGGCGGCCCTGGTGTTGGCCCTGAAGCTTGGGCCGCGGCACAATTTTCATGACCGCCCGCAGCCGCACAACACGCCGCTGGTGATGCTGGGAGCGGCTCTGCTCTGGTTCGGATGGTTCGGCTTCAATGCAGGCGCTGCGAGCACCGTGGAGCAGGCCGGACTGATCTGGGTCAATACCCTCATTGCGCCCGGCGCCGCGGTGCTCGGGTGGATCCTGGTGGAGAAACTGCGCGGCCAGCGTCCCACCTCGGTGGGAGTGGCCTCCGGCCTTGTGGCCGGACTGGTCGCCATCACCCCGGCCTGCGCCAACGTGGCGCCGTGGGCGGCGCTGCTGCTGGGGCTGGTGGCCGGGACGGCCGCGGCCTGGGCGGTGAACTTGAAGTGGAAGCTGGGCTATGACGACTCGTTGGACGTCGTCGGGGTGCACCTGGTGGCAGGCGTGGTCGGAACCCTGGCCCTGGGGTTGGTGGCGCTGCCGGGGCTGGAGGAACCGGCTGGCCTGATCTACGGTGGCGGGCCGGCGCTGCTGGTCTCCCAGCTGGTGACCTGTCTGGTGGTGGTGGTTTTCTCGGCCACCGTCACCTGGGTGATTGCCCTGTTCGTGGACAAGCTCATCGGCTGGAGGGTCGATGGCTCCACGGAGGTCGCTGGCATTGATGCGGCCGAGCACCAGGAGTCGGGTTACCAGCTGGTGCGCTGACCGGGTCGTGCTGAATTAACCTGGCGTGCCTGGGCGGGGAACTGGCAGTAGTCGTCGGTTTCCCACCCGGTGCGGCGTTTAGGAAGAGGGGTTCCAGCTAAAGGCATCGCGTACCGGATCGTGGCGCCAGGGAGCGGCGTTGCGTCCGGGGCGGAAGGCGGACACGGTCGGATCCCCGGGAATCCAGAACCGCCACGGGAAATCGGTGCCGCCGGCGGTCCCGGCGACCCCTACCCGGGGGCCGTGGGCAATGTGCTCTACCCGTTGGATGGGTAGTTCCAGATGGAACGGGGCAACGAACAGGTCCAGCCCGTCATGTTCGGCCCGGGTGACGCCCAACGCCGTACCCAGGTTCCCCGGTCCGCGGGCCAGCTGCGCGTGGTTGATGGGCGAGGGCGAACGGCCATTGGCCGCCTGATGGCGTTTGGCGGTGCGGCGTTCAACGGCCAGCTCTTCACCCTCCACGATTTCCCCGGCACGCAGCAGCACCGCCGAGGCGGTGCCGGTGGGGGAGCAAACCAGGTTGATGGCGTAGTGCACCCCGTAGCTCAGGTACACGTAGGCGTGGCCGGGAGGGCCGAACATGGAGGCGTTGCGTTCGGTCTTGCGGTCCTTGGAATGCGAGCCCGGATCATAGGGCGGCGGGGTGCCCACCCCGTGATAGGCCTCGGTCTCGGTGATCCGCAGGGTAACAACACCCTCGGGGCTTTGGACGCTCAATCGGGCACCGAGCAGCTGGGGTGCGACCTCAAGTCCGTGGGCGGTGAACAGTTCGCGATCCATGAGGCCAGTATGGCATTGACCGCCCGGGCACCGGGGGCGGCGGTGATTTTGCGTTGAGTTCTTCACGCTGGCGGCGAATCGGTGCCGAACCATGCCGGGTTATTGATATTCTTGATGGTTGAGTCCTGTGCGCTTTGCTTCGCGCACCACACGACCTACCGAAAGAAGTGCCCGGCACGTGTTTAATTCACTCTCCGATCGCCTGACAGCCACCTTCAAGAACCTGCGCGGCAAGGGCAAGCTCACCGAGGCCGACATTGACGGTACCGTCCGGGAGATCCGACGGGCCCTGTTGGATGCGGACGTTGCCGTGCCGGTGGTGCGCGCCTTCGTGGCCCAGATCAAGGAACGTGCCCTGGGCGCCGAGGTCTCGGAGGCACTGAACCCGGGCCAGCAGGTTGTGAAGATCGTCAACGACGAGCTCGTTGAGATCCTGGGTGGGCAGACCCGCCGCATCAACCTGGCAAAGAACCCTCCCACGGTGATCATGCTCGCCGGTCTGCAGGGTGCCGGTAAGACCACCCTGGCCGGCAAGCTGGCCAAGCACCTGAAGGCCGAAGGCCACACCCCGATGCTGGTGGCCTGCGACCTGCAGCGCCCGAACGCGGTCAAGCAGCTGCAGATCAACGGTGAGCGTGCCGGCGTGCCGGTCTACGCCCCGCATCCGGGCGTCTCCTCCGAATTCGACACCCCCACCGGTGACCCGGTGGTCGTGGCCCGCGACGGTGTGGCCGAGGCCAAGGCGAAGCTGCACGACGTGGTGATCGTTGACACCGCCGGCCGCCTGGGCGTGGACGCCGAGATGATGGCCCAGGCCGCGAACATCCGTGCCGCCATCAATCCGGATGAAGTGCTCTTTGTCATTGACGCCATGATCGGCCAGGACGCGGTGAACACCGCCCAGGCCTTCCATGAGGGCGTGGACTTCACCGGTGTGGTCCTGTCCAAGCTGGATGGTGACGCCCGCGGTGGTGCTGCTCTGTCGGTGGCCTCGGTGACCGGCAAGCCGGTCATGTTCGCCTCCACCGGCGAGAACCTGGACGACTTCGAGATCTTCCACCCGGACCGCATGGCCAGCCGCATCCTGGACATGGGCGACATCATGACGCTCATCGAGCAGGCGGAGAAGAACTGGGACCGCGGCGAAGCGGAGCGGATGGCGAAGAAGTTCGCCGACCAGGAAGACTTCACCCTGGATGACTTCCTGGCCCAGATGGCCCAGATCAAGAAGATGGGGTCCATGAAGAAGCTGCTGGGCATGATGCCCGGCACCCAGATTTCCCGTCAGCAGCTTGAACAGTTTGACGAGCGCCAGATTGACCGGGTGGAGGCCATTGTGCGCTCCATGACCCCGCATGAGCGCAACGCCCCCAAGATCATCAACGGTTCGCGCCGTGCCCGTATTGCCAAGGGCTCGGGCGTCGCGGTTTCCGAGGTCAACCAGATGCTGGAGCGCTTCACCGAAGCCCAGAAGATGATGAAGAAGATGGCCTCCGGCGGCGCCATCCCGGGCATGCCCGGTGCCGGCCGCGGCGGGGCCCGCAAGGCCAAGGGCAAGGGGAAGGGCAAGAAGCAGAAGTACGGCAACCCGGCCAAGGCCGCCCAGGCTGAGCTGGAGGCCAAGAACAAGAAGGCCAACGCTCCCAAGGGTGCCGCATTCGGGCAGGGCGGGGTCCCGGAGGACTTCGACCCGTCAAGCCTGAACCTGCCGTCCGGGTTTGAGAAGTACCTGGGCAAGTAGCTTCCTGAGCTGTTCGGGGAGGCGACCAACATTGTTGGTCGCCTCCCCGAAGTGTTTTAATTCCGTTTCTGGTGCTTTACCGGCCTTGCTGAGCAGCAGAGGGCTGGTGAAGGGCAAGTAACTTCCTTGGGTGGGCGGTCTCCCGCCAGTAGCATCTTGGCATGACATCACATTCCAAGCACCTTCGTTCCCTGACTCTCATGGGCGTGGCACTCCTTGGTGCCGCCACCCTCTCCGCCTGCACCGCCGAACAGGACTCTGCCGGTAACACGGAAACCTCCAGTAAGACTGAGGCCGACAGGCCGCGGTTGGACGCCATCAAGAAGGCCAACCAGCTCAAGGTCTGCACGACGGGAGATTACCGTCCCTTCACCTACCTGGACCCGGAGTCCGGCGAATGGAGCGGCATCGATATCGACATGGCTCAAGACCTGGCAGAGGAGTTGGGCGTGGAGGTGGAGTTCGTACAGACCTCCTGGAAGAATCTCATGCCTGACTTCCTGGAGAAGTGCGACATGGCTGTCGGCGGGGTCTCCATTTCCTTGGAGCGGGCCGAGCAGGCGTACTTCAGTGACGCGACACTGGATGAAGGCAAAACACCAATCACCTTGTGCGAGAACGTGGAGAAGTACGACACCGTCAAGGAAATCAACCAGCCCGGCGTCCGCTCCATCACCCCCATTGGTGGAACCAACGAAAAGTTCGCAGACGAGCACTATCCGGAAGGGGAGATCATCCGATTCGAGGATAACAATGCCATCTTTGACGAGATCATTGCCGGCCGTGCGGACGTGATGACCACGGACGCCTCGGAAACTCGGTGGGTGGCCCACGAGAAGCCCGAACTATGCGCGGTGCACCCGGATAAGCCGTTCAACTTCTCACAGAAGGCATACATGCTTCCGCGCGGGGATGAAACCTTCCGACAGTACGTCAATCAGTGGCTGAACATGTCCAAGAATGACGGCACGCTGAAGCAAGCCGAGAAGCCCTGGTTCGGATAGCTTTCACAGTTCTCGGACCCGAGGTGGGTGCCGAAGTCGCATTGGAAAAAGGGGCGTGACAACCCGGACGCTGGGGCCTGGACTCTGGCGCCCCGGTTGTCACGCTCCGCGTAGCCTGTTCCTAGCTGCGGCTGGCAAAAAGCGCAGGGAAGTCACTGTCCCTGAATTCCTGGGAAGACCTCGTGCCCGCACGGTGCTGTGCTTCCTCGTTTTGGCGCAGTTCTACCCTGCGGATCTTGCCGGAAATGGTCTTGGGAAGATCCGAGAACTCCAGGCGCCGGATCCGCTTGTAGGGAGCCAGGTGCTTCCGGCAATAACCAAGGATCGCCTCGGCGGTCTGCGCGGTCGGGGAGTGTCCCTCGGCCAGGATCACAAAGGCCTTGGGGACCGAGAGCTTCATGTCATCGGGGGAGGGGACCACCGCCGCCTCTGCCACGGCGGGGTGTTCCAGGATCACCGATTCCAGTTCGAACGGGCTGAGCTTGTAGTCACTGGACTTGAACACGTCATCGGCGCGTCCCACGTAGGTCAGCACCCCGTGCTCGTCCCGTTGGGCAATGTCACCGGTGTGATAGACGCCCTCGCGCATTGCCTGGCTGGTGGTGGCTTCGTCGTTGAAGTAGCCCTTCATCAACCCCACGGGTGGGTTATCCAGGCGCAGGCAGATCTCACCTTCCTCGGCGACCGCGCCGGTGGTGGGGTCACGCAGTTCCACGGCATATCCGGGCATGGGCCTTCCCATGGCGCCAATGGTGATGCGTTCACCCGGAGGGTTGGCAACCTGGACCGTGGTTTCCGTTTGCCCGTAGCCATCCCGGATCACCTGACCCCATGCTCGGTAGACATGGTCAATGACTTCGGCGTTCAGTGGCTCGCCCGCCGATACCAGCTTGGTTGGTGGGGTGACTAGTTCTCCCAGGTCCGCCTGGATCAGGTATCGCCAGACCGTGGGTGGGGCGCAGAAGCTGGTGACATTCTTGGACTCCATCTGCTGCATCAGTGTTCGGGCGTCAAAGCGTTCGTAGTTGTACACGAACACAGTGGCCTCGGCGATCCATGGGGCGAAGAAGTTGGACCAGGCGTGCTTGCCCCAGCCGGGGGAGGCGACGTTGAGGTGGATGTCGCCTGGTTCCAGTCCAATCCAGTACATGGTGGCTAGGTGGCCTACGGGGTACGAGGTGTGGGTGTGCTGCACCAGTTTGGCCTGGGAGGTGGTGCCGGAGGTGAAGTACAGCAGCAGGTTTTCATCCGCTGCAGTGGGGACGTCCAGCTGGAATTCGGTCGGAGCGTCTTCCGACTCTTGGTAGTCCAGGATCCCCGGTCCTGGCGTTCCGTTCACCTGCACGAGCGTGTAGTTCCCCGGTACCTCACTGAATTTGGGGATCTGCTCTTCATTCGTAACGACCCAGCTCGCGTTGCCACGCTGGATCCGCTCGGCAAGGTCGCTACTTGTCAGTTGCGTGGTGGAGGGGATGATGGCGGCACCTAGCTTCATGCCCGCCAGCATGACTTCCCACAACGCGATTTCGTTGCCCAGCATGACAATCATGGTCTCCGAGCGTTCGAACCCCTGATCGGAGAACCACCGCGCCACCTGTGTGGAACGCCGCGATAATTCTGCCCAGGTGTAGCTGGCGGTGCTGCCATCCGGCTCGGCCAGGATCAGCGCCGGGCTGTTGGCCCGTTGTGGGTCGCGAGCGACCTGGTCAAACCAGTCATAGGCGAAGTTGAAGTCCGTGAACTGCGGCCAGCTGAACTCCTCGCGTGCCCGCTGATAGTCTTCGCGCAAGGCGAGTAGCTGGTCTCGGGCGGCACGGAACTTGGCGGTGTTGTTCATCTGGGTCCTTTCACCTGCAGTGGCAGCCGCCGCTGTGTCATCAGCACTCGGAGCGCACTTAAATTCCAGACAAATATACTCTGGTGACCAATCTGGACGAAGTGTTGCGTCAAACTGCGGGAGGAATTTGTGTTTGAGGCCGCGTTTTGATCAATTGTATTCCTTCCCTCTCACGCTTAAACGCCTCGGGGGATGGGGTTCATGTCGCGGGCTGGCAGCCTACGTGCGACTAAGAGGGTGAACTGCTCCGGTGACAGCGGCAATCTCCGAAATGGCTGCAAGTCATCCTTTGGGTCGACCGCGTTGTGCCGGATACTGCCCGATCTCCGCCTTGGGATGCCCGCTCGAATTGGAGCCGCCCATAGGATGAAGCAAAGACCCGATCCTTGGAAGGGAATCCGCCATGAGTACCCAGGAATTCAATACCGCCGTAGCCGTCTTCAATTATGACGTCCACCGCGACGATGCCCAGCAGCGGGTCTTTGAGGCCCTCAGTGCCTTTGACCTCGTCGGCTATATCGAGGCGGCAGACCGCGAGGGTGGTAGTACCTACGTCCACGCAGAACTGGCCCTGAACGAGGACGAGCAGCCGATGACGGCCACCGCCTCCGGCAACCTGTCGGTCTCCCAGCAGAGCCTGGAGCAGCTGGCCGGGAAGCTGATGGAAGCCAGCGGTGCCGACAGACTCTACCTGGACGGCGACTTGGCGGCCGGCACGGAACTAGAGCACGCCGAGGACGCCGGAGCCGATGACGAAATGGAGATGGAGGTCGACACCGAGGAATCCTTGCAGGCGATTGCCGGTCCAAGCCTGCGCCGCAGCGATTTGGCGTTGTCCGCGATGGGGCAACCAGGCTCGTGGCTAATGAGGCAAGACGCTTCTGGGTTACTCGCGCTGCGCCGCGGTGAACCGGTGGAGATCATCCTTGGGCGGAAAATGGTTCCGGCGCTGGAAATCCTGCGCCACGACGAGGCCTACGAGCTGCGATTCCACGCACGCAGGGGAGCCGTGAACGTCAACGGCAGTGTGGCCGCGCAATACTGGATGGGTCCTGCGCAGCGGGCTGTTCCCACTGTCGCGGCAGAAAGCGCCGCGGCAAAGTATCAGGCCGATTTGGCGCAGTGGCTGTATGGAATTGACGAGGAGGAGCTGGCCGCCCTGGAGTCGTTGTGGCCACAGGCCGCTCGTGAGCTGCGCGCATTGTCCAACGAGCGCACCGAGGAATCCCTCCGCCAGCTGGTGGGCAACCTGGGGATGCCGTCCGAGCTGATTGATGCGGTGCGTGATGAACTGGATCCCACGGGTTTTGAATCCCTCAAGGGAGGTCTGTTCACCGGTCTCGACCAGGCCCTTGAGGAGGAGGTCTCAGACGCCAAGGGAGTAAAGAGACTGATTTACCGGACCGGCTGGAGCCCTTCGGCGTTGATTGGGTCCTCACTGGTGATCCTCGCGGCCGGCACGCAACTGAACCGGTGGATGCGTCGCAAGGCCAAGCCCGGTGCAGGATGGCGCCGAACCATCATGTTCTTCTGGTACTCCGACGCCATCTACTACCTCGCCCGAGGGTTCCGGCAGGTATTGGCGAAGAGGCTCCCCAAGGCGTAGGAGCCGCACCTACCTCCGAAGGGAGAGCGCACACCAGACAAGAGCAGGCGCTGCCTGACTGACGCGAACTCATCAGCCAGACAGCGCCTGCTCTTTGTACTACTCCTGCCTACGTATTGGCTGGTGCCGGCCGCTGGGGGGAGTTAGGAGCTTTGGGACTTCACGGCCGGAAAGTCCGAGTCGCGGTATTCGACTCCGCTCATCGATTCGCCGCGATGGCGTTCCTCTTCGGCCTTGCGCAGCTCCACCCGCCGGATCTTGCCCGAGATGGTCTTGGGCAGATCCGAGAACTCCAGGCGCTTGATCCGCTTGTATGGGGCCAGGTGCTCACGGCAGTAGGCCAGGATGCTTTCTGCCAGCTCCGGGCCCGGGTCATGGCCGGGCGCCGGGATGACATAGGCC
Source organism: Glutamicibacter sp. V16R2B1 (assembly GCF_005774635.1). Classification (NCBI taxonomy): domain Bacteria; kingdom Bacillati; phylum Actinomycetota; class Actinomycetes; order Micrococcales; family Micrococcaceae; genus Glutamicibacter; species Glutamicibacter sp. V16R2B1. Next base: position 4,088 of record NZ_VATX01000024.1, on the reverse strand, counting down.
TTGGGCACGCTCAGGCGCAGCTCATCCGGGGCAGGCACGACCGCGGCCTCGGCCACCCCCGGGTGCTCGATCAGCACCGACTCCAGTTCGAAGGGGCTCAGCTTGTAGTCACTGGACTTGAACACGTCATCGGCGCGTCCCACGTAGGTCAGCACCCCGTGCTCGTCCCGTTCGGCAATGTCACCCGTGTGGTAGAAGCCGTCACGGAACGCGTCCGCCGTCTTCTCCTCATCCCCGAAATACGAATTCATCAATCCCAACGGGCGGGGATCAAGTTCCAGGCAGATCTCGCCAAGATCCCCCTGCTCGCCGGTGGCCGGGTCCACCAACACCACGTTGTATCCGGGCATGGGACGGCCCATCGCCCCAATGGTGATGCGTTCGCCCGGGGGATTGGCAATCTGCACCGTGGTTTCGGTCTGCCCGAACCCGTCCCGAATGACCTGCCCCCAAGCCCGCTCCACCTGGCCAATGACTTCCGCGTTCAGTGGTTCACCGGCCGAGACCAGCTTTGCCGGAGGATTTTTCAGGTGACCCAGGTCCGCCTGGATCAGCAGCCGCCACACGGTGGGCGGGGCACAGAAGCTGGACACCTGTTCGGCGTCCATCTGCTCCATCAGGGCCTTGGCGTCGAAGCGGTCATAGTTGTATAGGAAGACCGTGGCTTCGGCAATCCACGGGGTGAACAGGTTGGACCAGGCGTGCTTGGCCCAGCCGGGGGAGGCCACGTTCAGGTGAACGTCCCCTGGCTCCAGGCCAATCCAGTACATCGTGCTCAGATGGCCCACGGGGTAGGAGGTGTGGGTGTGCTCCACCAGCTTCGCCCGGGACGTGGTCCCCGAGGTGAAGTACAGCAGCAGCGTTTCATCGGCCCGAGTGGGCTCATCCAGGCTGAACTCCACCGCAGCGTTCAGGGAGTCGCCATAATCCAGGACACCGGGTGTGGGGGAGCCGCCGACCTGGATCAAGGTGAAGTCGCCGGGAACCGATTCAAACTTCTCCACCTGGTCCTGGTTGGTCACCACCCAGTGGGCGTCGCCGCGTTCGACCCGGTCGGCCAGGTCCGCTGGGGTCAGTTGCACCGTGCAGGGAATCAACACCGCGCCGAGCTTGATCCCGGCCAGCATGGTCTCCCACAACTCGACCTGGTTCGTCAGCATGACAATCATCCGGTCGGAGCGGCGCACCCCCTGATCCGAAAGCCAGCGGGCCAGCTGGGTGGAACGCTGGGAGAGCTCCTTCCAGGTGCGCCGGGTTGAGGTGCCGTCCATCTCGTTGATGACCAGAGCCTCTTTCCCGCCGCGCTCGCCGGACGCCACCTGGTCAAACCAGTCAAAACCGAAATTGAAGTGGGTGAACCGTGGCCAGCTGAACGTGTCCCGCGCTTCCTGGTAGTTCCCTCGCAGGGAGAGCAGGTGGTCGCGGGCGGCTCGGAACTCTTCGGTGACGTTCAATGCGCTTACCTTTCGCTTGCAGGCACGAGGCTTTCCGGATCAAGGGTGATCCGCATCACTGGACAATATACTTTGATGTCCAACAATTTGAAAGGGTGCCACCGGGAGGCAGGGGTTTGGTTAGCGTTGCTCGAAGCGGTTCAGCTTGTGGGTGCCGTCGCAGAAGGGCTTGATGGCCGAGCCGCCGCAGCGGCAGAGGGCCACGGTGCCCCGCCGCGGCTCAATGACCTCACCGTCCGCGTCCAGGATCTCGAAGTCCCCGCGCACCAGCAGTGGTCCGCGTGGGCACACCGTGATCTGGGTGTTCTCTTGTTTGTTCTCCTGGCTCAAGCGGCTACTCCTGCCGGTTCGCGCAAGGAGGAGTTGCCGGACTCCCAGGCGTCCAGCTGCCAGTGTCCCACCATCGCGTCCACTGCGGCGGCCGCCTGGGCGCCAAAGAAGACATCCGGTGCCAGGTCGGGCTGGTCTTCCACCAGCCCGCCGGCCAGGTCGCGTCCGGCGATCTGTTCATGGACCGCGTCGGCTTCAACGTGCTCGTCGAAATAGTCCGTGACCGGCGCCTCGAAGCCCAGGCGGCGGAAGCCACGGGCATAGGCGGCGTTGGGCAGCGAGGACGTCATTTCATAAATGGCCAAGTGCCCGGTGATCGCGCCGCGCAACCGCCGGTGCATTCCAAAGAGCGACATCATGTTCACCGAGGCCAAAGTGATCGCCGGTACCTGCTCAATGTAGGCGCCAAAGGTGTTTTCCAGCCCGGCGCCGTGCATGGTGGTCGCGAACAGCTCGCTGTGCATGCGGCCCAGCTGTCCGCCGCCGTACTCATCGGCCTGGATCTCCACCATGGCCGCCTTGGCCCGGCCCTCCAGCCGCGGAATCGCCCAGGTATGCGGATCGGCCTCCTTGAGCTGGTAGACCGACTTGTGAATCAGGAACTCGCGGGCCTGCTCCAGGGTGGCGTGCCGCTGCACATACTTGGACACCGAAGGCCCCGAATCATCGGCGGCCAGTTCAAAGAGGCGTTCGGCCACGGCCTCGGCCCGAGGCTCAACCCCTGGAGCCGAACCGGCGGCCTCCCGCAGCCGGGCCTCGAAGCGTTCCTCAAGCTTCCGGCGCTGGACCAACAGGCTTGGCTCCCACTCCCAGGCGGCATCCATCTCGTCAAACCCGCGGTAGGACAGCTCATAGATGATAAAGAGGCCCAGCTGGATGTCCTCGTCGAACAGCGGGTCACTCTCGGCCACCACAGCACGGCTGACCACGTCGGCCAGGATCGCGGTATCCGCGCCGGCAGGCTGGCGCAGCACCGAGGCCAGTTCGGTGGTCAGTGGTCCACGAGGTGTTGGAAGCTTCATGGTGTTCCTTCTCTGATGCTGAATGTCGGCAACAAGCCGCTGACGTTGGCCATATCGTGGCAGTATTCTCGGCTCAAGACCAGCGCTGACAGGAAAGGCCAAGGTATGTCATCTGCAAGGCATCGCGCCGCACCCGGTTCCGGGCCAACTGGGGTCGCCAACCTGCCGTTGCCCCGGTTGGAGGCCGAATACATCCTGCCGCTGAAGTGGGCGGACACCAGTGGCGATGACGAGCTCGTCTCCTACCTTGAAGAATTGTCGCAGTGGGTGGACATCACCATCGTTGACGGTTCGGCGCCGCCGGTCTTTGCAGAGCATCGGCGGCGTCTCGGGCCGCTGGCCCGGCATCTTCCGCCGGAAGGAGTGAAGCCGCCCAATGGCAAAGTGCACGGTGTTCTCACGGGGATTCGCCATGCGCGTCATGAACGGATCGTGATCGCCGATGATGATGTGCGCTATTCCAGGCAGAGCCTAGGGCGCGCGCTGGATTTGCTGGAGCAGGCCGATCTGGTGCGGGTGCAGAACTACTTTGACCCGCTGCCCTGGCATGCCAAATGGGATAGCGCCCGAAGCCTCATCAACCGTGCCTTCGGCTCGGATTATCCCGGGACGCTGGCGGTACGGCGGAGCCTTGTGGCGGGTGGCTACCGCGGTGATGTGTTGTTCGAGAACCTGGAGATGATCCGCACGGTGCTGGCGCGCGGAGGCACCGAAGTGCGTGCGGATGACCTGTTGGTGCGGCGCCTGCCGCCGCAGACTGCCCACTTCCTGGGGCAGCGGGTGCGCCAGGCCTATGACTCCCAGGCGCAGCCGGTGCGGCTGCTGGTGGAGCTGTCATTGCTGCCACTGCTTGCGTGCCTGGCCAGGAAACCAGCCAGGCTGTTGCTGTTCGTGGCCGGCACTGTTGTTCTTGCCGCGTGGGGGCGGCGTGGAACACAGGGTGTCTTCCCGTGGTCCACAGCCATGTTTGCGCCGTTGTGGGTGGCCGAGCGTGCCATCACGTCCTGGATAGCCCTGGGCTGGCGGCTGGCCGGCGGAGTTCCCTATGCCGGAGGGAAACTGAATCACGCGGCGAGCTCGCTGCGGGACCTGCGCAGGGCACAATCCGGCTTTTAGGGCATCGGAGCGTAGCGCATAGAGCTTTCCGTATGTAACTAGCGAAAACAGGCTCTTCGCAATTGAGGGTGTAGGGCAGCACTGCCGCTGAGCTGATTTCGGGGCGTGTCGTAGGGCAGTAAAAAGTCGAGGTCTTCACAAGAATGGAAGTTCCTACACAACCTTC